>DASTIZ010000068.1:0-24927 GCA_035717045.1 Chitinophagaceae bacterium | reverse complement strand
GGCGTTTTAAGAATCGGGGATCAAATGAAATTAGATGAGCTGCCGCACCATCCTTTAATGAAGAAATGGTGGGCTTACATGAAAGATATAATGGAATCCAATCCAGATAACTCACCGGTTTCTGTTCCTTTGAAAGAAGTTTTTTATTTGCCATAAAAGAATTATATGCGAATTGAAAAGTCAAAGATTGATGAGCACAATCAGTCATTGCATGCAGGACATAAAAGAAAATTTGAATTTACCGCTTCCAATATAAATAGGGCAGAAGAAGTATTGAGGAAGTTGATCGATTTCCAGGTTGCAATACCAAGCTGGGCATTAGGTACGGGCGGTACACGGTTTGGCCGTTTTTCCGGCGGTGGTGAACCCGGTAATCTTGAGGAGAAAATGGAAGATATTGGATTGCTGCATGCATTGAACAGATCGAGTGGCGCCATCTCACTACATATCCCGTGGGATATTCCTGAAGATTACGCTTCGATAAGAATGTTGGGCGCAGAATTGGGATTAAAGTTTGATGCAATGAATTCAAATACATTCCAGGACCAGCAGGGACAGGAATTAAGTTATAAGTTCGGTTCACTGCAGCACATAGACAAGGCCGTGAGAAAACAAGCAATCGAACATAACATAGATGTAATCAGACATGGAATTGAATTGGGTTCAGAGTCACTCACCGTCTGGTTGAGTGATGGAAGTTGTTTTCCCGGTCAGCTCAATTTCAGAAAAGCATTTCAGAATACATTAGAAGGTTTAAAAGAGATCTACGCTGCATTGCCTGACAACTGGAAAATGTTCATTGAGTATAAGGCGTTCGAACCTAACTTCTATTCAATGACTGTTGGTGACTGGGGACAATCCTATTTATATGCCAGCAAACTGGGTCCAAAAGCTTATACCCTGGTGGACCTTGGCCATCATTTGCCGAATGCAAATATTGAGCAGATCGTTTCCCTGTTATTAATGGAAGGTAAACTTGCCGGTTTCCATTTCAATGACAGTAAATATGGAGACGACGATCTTACTGTGGGAAGCATCAAACCATACCAATTGTTCCTGATCTTTAACGAACTGGTGGAGGGCATGGATGCAAAAAAATTGAATCACGGTAAAGATCTTGCCTGGATGATCGACGTATCCCATAATGTAAAAGATCCATTGGAAGACCTGTTACAATCTGTTGAAGCTATTATGATCTCATATGCACAGGCTTTGCTCGTCGACAGAAACAAACTAAATGCTGCGCAGGAAGCAAATGATGTGGTAGCAGCGCAGGAAATTCTGCAAAATGTTTTCCGCACTGATGTAAGGAGTTTGGTCGCGGAAGCAAGGTTAAGAGCGGGCGGAGCATTGGAACCAATACAATTTTACCGGGAGAACAAAATTAGACAACAATTAATTACAGAAAGGGGTGTAAAAACCCTGGCAACAGGACTTTGATGACAGTGGAAACTGAATATTAGATACCAGATGCCAGAAATTTGATGTCATCCAGCATCCAGCATCCAGCATCGAAGTAATGAACACAAATGAAAAGAACACCCGTCATAGCGATCTTCGATGTGGGGAAGACCAACAAAAAGCTTTTGCTTTTTGATGAAAGATATAACATCGTTCATGAGGAAAGCCGCCAACTTCCGGAGATTAAAGACGAAGACGGTTTTGCCTGTGAGAATGTTGAGGCATTGACCCAATGGGTCAACGATTCATTTGCATCGGTGAATGCTGACGAAAGATTCGATATCAAAGCAGTTAATTTCTCAGCTTATGGCGCCAGCTTTGTTTACCTCGATGACAATGGAAAAGTTTTCCTTCCCTTGTACAATTATCTGAAACCTTTTCCGAAAGAGCTGCAAAAAAAATTCTATACTACTTATGGAGGCGAGAGCTTAGTTGCAAAACAAACAGCATCTCCCGTGCTGGGCAATCTGAATTCAGGCATGCAGCTTTACCGGTTAAAGTATGAAAAGCCTGAAGTTTTTACCAAAATAAAATACGCATTACATCTTCCGCAATACCTCAGTTATATTCTTTCCTCGGGGCTGAATACTGATATAACAAGCGTAGGTTGTCATACCAACCTTTGGCATTTTCAATGGGAGCATTATCATAAATGGGTAAAGCAGGAAGGCATTGAGGAAAAATTTCCTGCCATAAAAGACTCTTCCGCGATAGCCGGAAAAACAATCGGAGGTGTTCCTGTTGGGGTAGGGTTGCATGATAGTTCCGCGGCCCTGATACCTTACTTATCGTCTTTTACTGAGCCTTTCATTTTATTGTCGACCGGGACATGGTGCATAAGCCTGAATCCATTTAACCACAGCCAGCTTTCGGATCATGAATTGCATGAAGATTGTCTTTGTTATCTTTCTTATAAGGGTAAACCTGTAAAAGCCTCACGTCTTTTTGCCGGCCATGAGCATGAACAACAGGTAAAACGATTAGCTGAATATTTCAAGACCGATGTTGATCATTATAAAAAAGTTAGCCCGGATCCCGCGTTATTAAAAAAATTAAAACCACAGCGTGGTTCAACGTATAATGCCCAAAATGGCGCGATGGTTGGCCAGTCTAAGTTTGGGAAAAGAGATTTGAGTGAATTTAAAAATTACGAGGAAGCCTATCATCAATTGATCAGTGACATAATGGTACAGCAGGTGCGTAGCACAAACATTGTGCTTAAAGGAACTTCAGTGAGCCGCATTTTCGTTGATGGTGGTTTTGGCAATAATCCGATATACATGCATCTTTTATCAGAAGCATTTTCCGGAATTGAAGTGTATGCTGCATCAATACCGCAGGCTTCGGCGCTCGGAGCAGCATTGGTAATGCACCGGCATTGGAATGATCAATCAATTCCATCCGATCTGATCGATCTAAGACTTTATTCTGCTATTCATAATCCGACAATATAATCTCTTTAGTTTAAAAATGAGTTTGCAATATAACAGTCGATATCCCGGGATAGACGATTTGATAAAAAGAGCAAGGAAGAAAATTCCAAGATTTGCTTTTGAATATCTTGATGGCGGTTGTAATGAGGATGTAAATCTGCATAAGAATACGATTGAACTAAGGCAAGTCGAATTACAACCTTTTTACCTGGCTAAACATGCTGGTTCAGATATGAGAACAGAATTGTTTGGTCATGTATATGATGCACCATTCGGAATATCTGCTATTGGTTTGCAGGGCCTGATGTGGCCAAACTCTCCGGAGATCCTTGCTAAAGCAGCATTTGCACATAATATCCCTTTTATGTTGAGTACGGTTACTACTTCGAGTATTGAAAGAATAGGTGAATTGACAGAGGGAAAATTCTGGTACCAGCTATATCACCCGGCAGAAAACGAAATCAGGGATAAGTTGATCAATAGAGCCCGGGATGCTCAGTGTAAAGTTCTTGCCATTCTGTGTGATGTACCGACATTTGGTTATCGCCCCCGTGATATCAGGAATGGACTTGCTATGCCACCACGGATGACGCTCAGCAATATTTTGCAGATCATGAGCAGACCCGAGTGGGCGATCAGGACATTGATCCACGGGCAACCTGCTTTTGCGAACATGAAACCTTATATGCCAAAAGGGCTCAATATGAAAAGGCTTGGCGAGTATATGAATAGAACCTTTTCGGGTAGATTAAATGAAGAGAAGATCGCCCCGATCCGCGACATGTGGAAAGGCAAACTGGTATTAAAAGGAGTTGCAGCGCCGGAAGATGCAGAGATGGCCATTCGATTGGGTTTGGATGGTATCATTGTGTCTAATCATGGAGGAAGACAACTGGATGCTGGCCAGTCAACGATCAGATCTTTGATACCAATTGTAGAAAAATACAAAGACAAGATAAAGATCATAATGGATAGCGGTATTAGAACAGGGCCTGATGTTGCCAGAACAATCGCCAGTGGTGCGGATTTTGCTTTTCTGGGCAGAACATTTATGTATGGTGTGACCGCGCTGGGAGATGAAGGTGGTAATCATACAATATCTATTTTAAAGACACAATTCAAGCAGGTAATGGAACAAGTGAACTGTGCAAAAGTTTCGGATCTGCCCAATCATCTCATCAAGGCAGTTTAATTGATAGGGATAAATTGTTTATTTCATTTTTTATATTATAAAATGGAGAGAAATTTTTAAATGAAGTCCTGTATACTTCTTGTTGTTGCTCACTTGGGTCTTATTCGTCCTGCTGCTCAACAATCGCCATGCGGTTATAATGTCGTGTGGAATTCACAAAGCACGCTGAAATATGTTGAAATGAATTTCTTCGTAACCGGTTGTTCTATTAAACGGAGTCGCATTTTTTTCCTATATGCATCTACAAAGCGTACGACGTATCTCTTGTATGCCCTGGCTTTGTAAACTACCGGCTCCCGATCTAAGTCGTGGGCTGGGTTAAGGTCTTCGATGCCTGGTATGATTCTAAATAGCCATTCCAGGCATTCCCGGACAAAGAACCTTTTTAATAATTCTGCCTTATCATTGCCACATGAATTATAAAGCTTTGCTATTTGATCTGAATGGAACTATGATCGATGACATGGACTATCATGTCAAAGCATGGCATACGATATTCAATGATCTTGGCGCTAACATCAGCCTGGAAAGAATGAAGGAAGAATGTTACGGAAAAAATCATGAGGTGATTGAGCGGATCTTACCGGGAAGATTTAGCGAGGTACAAAAAACGCAGATGAGCCTGGCAAAAGAAACTGCCTACCAGGAGGCCTTCAAACCGCATTTAAAATTGATCAATGGTTTGGATGAGTTCCTGAATAAAGCATATCGGCAAAATATTCCAATGGCCATCGGCTCTGCAGCTATTATGTCTAATATTGATTTTGTGCTGGATGGTTTGAATATCAGGAAATATTTTTCAGCGATAGTGAGTGCAGAGGATGTGAGTCGAAGCAAACCTGATCCCGAAACCTATTTAAAATGTGCCCGGGCATTGAAAGTAACACCAGTGGATTGCCTCGTCTTTGAAGATGCACCGAAAGGAGTGGAGTCTGCATTCAATGCAGGTATGAGATCGGTGGTGCTTACTATCCTTCACCAACAACATGAATTTGACCGATACAATAACATAGTTGCGTTTGGAAAAGACTATACCGACAAAGGACTGTCCGATTTTTTCAAAGATAACCTGCTTACTTAATAAAAAAGCAGGTACAAAACCTGCTCTTAAAATCCAGTTAAGGAAGGCTGATTGTCAGCCGGTAAAGTAAAGATAGGCTGCCAGGATTAATCCGAGGATCAATACAGATAGCAGAACATCCTTGATATTCCAGCTTGAACGTGTTTCTATTTTGTCCTGTTCCGTCATAGTTCCATAAGTTAATCCTTTGATCGATTGATAGTCGGGAGCCTTGGTAGCATAGCTGACGACGATAAAGACAATGATACAGACAATCGTTATCAGCAAGCTATAGTATTGGAAGAAAATATTATTTATCACCCACAGAAATGATCCTTCCGTGTATGCAAAATCGCTGTTCAGCTTAATTGGTGTATCAACCGCCAACCGGAATAATCCCATTGCAAAACCTGTGATTAATGTAGCCAAACAGCCGGGTCCGTTTAACCTCTTCATAAAAATTCCAAAAAAGAAAACAACAAAAATGGGTGGGGCCAGGTAAGCTTGTATACCTTGCAGGTAATCGTACAATCCTTTTCCACCCTGGATCACCGGTATCCAGAGAAGACCGATAAGCACCATGATTGCAGTAGCAATCCGGCCGATCCAGACCAGCCTTGCCTGAGATGCCTGTGGCCTCAATCTTGAGTAAAAATCCATTGTAAACAAAGTGGATGATGCGTTAAATACGCCGGCCAGCGAACTCATTAATGCGGCAAGTAATCCTGCTACAACAATCCCTCTCACACCAATTGGGAGAACATTTATTACCAATAAGGGAAAAGCCTGTTGCGCATTGTCGCGGATAATATTTCCATTAGCATCAAGCAGTGTTTGTTGAATGGACGGAACTGATCCGCTTTTTGCCAATGCGAAACATATGATTCCCGGGATTATAAAAATAAACACGGGAAGAAGTTTTAGCAAGCCTGCGAAAAGCGCACCTCTTCTTGCCTCGGTAACATTGGGTGCACCAAGTGCACGTTGTACAATATATTGATCGGTGCACCAATACCACAAACCGATAATAGGTGCACAAAATAGCATTCCTATCCACGGATAATTATCATTAAAATACCAGGCAAGACGCCCGGGTTCTTTCACCGGTGACCAGGTCGCTTCCGTACCTGCGGGTACAAGTGGTTTCCATAAGTTGAACATCTCAGATCCTGTTATCTCACGCAATTTATCCCAGCCGCCGAGTGCTTCGAGTCCATAAATAGTGACCAAAAGAGATCCGATAATGAGGATTACTGTTTGTACAGCCTCGGTGTAGGCAACAGCCCGCAGGCCTCCTATGATCGTGTAGATCCCTGTGAGGACAATAACAAGAATAGATCCGACCCAGAAACTATCCATGCCTAATATATTCAGGTCCGGTAGAAGGACACTAAAGACAATCCCGCCCGCAAAAATCCCGACTGCTATTTTGGTCAATACGTAGGCTATTAATGAAATGATGGAAAGAAATGTCCGGGCCTGTGGGGAAAAACGTCTTTCCAAAAATTCAGGCATTGTGAACACCTTTGATCGCATATAAAATGGAACCATTACCCATCCTAACACAAGTAAGCACCAGGCATGCAATTCATAATGTGCAAGCGCGACACCATCGGTTGCTCCGGACCCTGCCAGGCCAACGAGGTGCTCGGAACCAATATTAGAAGCAAATATGGAAGCCCCGATAACAAACCATCCGAGATGCCGTCCGGCCAAAAAGTAATCTTCGGCTGAGTCCTTTTTCTTTTTTGTCGTCCAATAAGCAATGCCCGCAATAAGGGCGAAGTAGGCCAACACAATAAGCCAATCAATACCCGTGATGAAATTCATAGCAGTTGATTTTGGTTAGTGAATAAATTTATGAGCCGGTGTTTTACCGATAATAAACATCATTCCATCTTAATTCATTTTTTAATTGTGATATGGAAGTTTGTTTATTGATATGTACACATTCTATTCCGGCGATATCAGCAAAGTCTTGTAATAGTTCTGCTGATAAATTCTGACTGTAACAGGTATGATGTGCGCCTCCTGCCAATATCCACCCTGCACAGCCTGTGTTCATATCGGGCAGTGGTTTCCATAACACTCTCGCAACCGGTAGCTTTGGTAATCTATTTTTTGGTTTTACGGCTGTTACTTCATTAACCAATAAACGAAAACGATTTCCCATGTCAATAATTGAAGCATTCAACGCATTACCTCCGGCAACATTAAATACCAGGCGGACGGGGTCTGCTTTGCCGCCAATCCCCAATGGATGAATTTCGCAAGATGGTTTTCCATCCGCGATGCTTGAACAGATCTCCAGCATATGTGAGCCTAATACCATCTCATTGCCGGGCTCAAAATGATAAGTGTAATCTTCCATAAAGGAATTGCCACCGGGCAAACCAGTTGCCATGATCTTCATTAGCCTTACCAGTGCCGCTGTTTTCCAGTCTCCTTCAGCAGCAAAACCATATCCATCGTTCATCAATCGCTGCACAGGCAGGCCAGGCAATTGCACCATTCCATGTAAGTCTTCAAATGTGTCGGTAAACCCTTTATAGTTTCCTTCCTTCAAAAACCTGCGCAGGCCCAATTCGATCTTTGCCGCTTCTCTCAATGATTGATGTTGAGGATTGCCTTGCCGTAATGATGATACCAGGTTGTACTGCACCGCATATTTATCACATAGTTTTGTAATTGCATTGTCTTTTACATCATTGATCATTTTTACAAGATCGCCAATGCCATGAGTGTTTACACTATAACCAAATTTGAATTCTGCTTCTACTTTATCGCCATCTGTCACCGCCACATAACGCATATTATCGCCAAAACGTACAAATCTTGCTCCCTGCCAGTCGTACCAGCCAATGGCTGCTCTTGTCCAGTTTGCAACCTGCATCACTACATTTTTATCTTGCCAATGTCCAACGATAACTTTGCGGTCCAATCTCAATCGACTCATGATAAAACCAAACTCCCTGTCTCCATGCGCACTTTGATTTGTATTCATAAAATCCATATCGATCGTATCCCATGGAATATCACGATTGAATTGTGTATGCAAATGGCACAAAGGCTTGTGCAATATCTTCAAACCATTGATCCACATTTTTGCCGGAGAAAAAGTATGCATCCAGGTAATGATGCCGATACAATTCCTGGCTGTGTTTGCATCCAAACATAAATTGTAAACTTCTTCGGTTGATTTCATGACTGGTTTAAAGACGATTTTAACCGGGACATTCGGCTGCTCATTTAAGGATTTGGCAATTACAGAAGAATGCTTCGCTACTTCCCTTAGCGTTTCCTCACCATAAAGATGCTGGCTGCCGGTTATAAACCATACTTCAAGTCTTTTTAGATCATTTACTGTCATGGAAAAATATTTATGTACTGAGCTTTAGTAATTCTATTTGGCGTCCGTTGCGTCCGCCTCAGGCGGATCATCTTTCTGTTCGCTATCCGGCATTATTGGTGAGTCGTCAATCGTCAGTCGTGAGTTTTCTAACTTGTCAACTCACGATTCACGTTTCACGTCTCACGACATCATTGCCCATAATACGAATCCGGTCCATGCTTTCTCTCATAATGTTTTCTTTTCAAGGCATCTTTTAATCGTTGTGCATCCGGATTTATTTTTTCGGTCATAAAAGCAATTTGCGCTATGAACTCAAGCACTGCACTATTATGAACAGCTTTGGCCGCATCTTTTCCCCATGTGAATGGGGCATGGTTGCCGACTAATATCATTTCCACGTCCCGGTAATCCAAATTCTTTTCCTTGAAACAGTTGAGTATCTGGAAGCCGGTTTCCTGTTCATAATTCCCTTTGATCATTTCGTCATTCATGGGTGGAGCACAAGGAATATCATTAGTAGTATAATCAGCATGAGTTGTTCCAAAGATGGGGATATCTCTTAGCGACTGTGCCCATGCAGTGGCATGTGCGGAGTGTGTATGACAAATGCCACCGAGCTTTTCCCAATGCTTGTATAATACGGCATGCGTTAGTGTATCAGAAGACGGACGAAGGTTTCCCTTCACAATCTCACCATCAAAATCAACAATGACCATTTTACCTGGGGATAACTCCTTATACGGAACGCCGCTTGGCTTGATTGCAAACATGCCAAGGTCCCTGTCGGCTTCACTAACATTACCAAACGTAAAAAGTACCAAACCCAATTTGGGCAATTGCATGTTTGCCTCATAAGCTGCTTCCTGGATATGTTTATACTTGCTCATACCGTTTGTTCAATGTATTCTCCCAGTGCGCGGTATTTTTCATAACGGCGCCGGTAATAAGATGTGGTAGACTGGTCGGGTGTAATTGTTTTTTCAAATCCTTGTCCCATTGCCTTCATCGCATCTTCTACCTGATCGTAAATACCGGCGGCTGTTGCTGCAAACATCGCCGCGCCACCGGCACAGGTTTGATCAGACTGATGGATACGAATTGACTGCTCAAGAATATTTGCCATCGTTTGCATCACGTATTGTGATTTTTTAGCAACACCACCCAATGCGATAATCCCTTTAACAGGTATCGCTTCCTCATTAAAACGATTTACGATAGCCTTGCTTCCGAAACAGGTAGCTTCGACCAGTGCTTTGAATAGCTGCGGCGCGTCGCTTCCCAGACTTAAATTCGTAAAAGCACCTTTTAATAATTGATTTGCGTCGGGTGTTCTTCTCCCATTCAGCCAGTCACTTGCCAGCACATCATTCTCTGATAAAGGTAGTTTTGATGCGGCGTCAGACAATGAGCTGATCATGTTAGCACTCATTTCGGCCTGTTGTTTTTTATCTGTAACAAAATTTCCGATGGGCCAGCTCAGCAGATTCTTAAACCATGCATACGCATCACCAAACGCACTCTGTCCAGCCTCCATACCTATCATTCCGGGAATTACTGAACCATCCACCTGCCCGCAAATGCCCCTGATCAGTTTTCCCTTCATTTCAAGAGCGGGAGCAACCATTATGTCACACGTGGATGTGCCAACAATACGACTTAAATGGTAAGGTTCAATTTGTCCACCGACCGCACCCATATGACAATCAAACGCGCCAATGCCAATAATGACGGTATCCGGCAGCCCTAATCTTGCTGCCCATTCTTTGGAGATCGTACCGGCAGGCTTATCCGACGTGTAGGTTTGCGTAAAAAGTTTTTTAGTAAATCCATCAAGCAAGGGATCAAGCGAAGCAAAAAAGTCATCGGGTGGTAACCCATTAAATTCTTCTGACCAGAGAGCTTTATGACCCGCGCTGCATACGCCCCGCCGGATCTGTTTTGCATCATTGCCACCGGTCAATACAAACGGTATCCAATCGCAATGTTCAACAAATGAGAATATATTCTTTCGGACCTGTTCATCTTCCCGAAGTATATGAAGCAGTTTAGCCCAGAACCATTCACTACTGTAAATACCGCCAACGTATTTTAAATAATTGGTTGAAAACTTTTCAGCATGTTCATTTATCTCCTCTGCTTCCTGTGTAGATGTGTGGTCCTTCCACAGCACAAACATGGCATTTGGATTATTTTCAAAACCCGGCAGCAAGCTTAGTGGAGTGCCCTGCTCATTGACAGCAACTGGTGTCGACCCTGTCGTATCAACTGCTATTCCTGCAATTTTTGAAGCAATATCGTTACCCGCTTTTTGTAAACAATCCTTTATTGTGGTTTCAAGACCTTCCAGATAATCCAGGGGGTGCTGGCGGAACTGGTTTTTCGCCGCGTTGCAATACAAACCATTTTTCCAGCGTGGATAATAAAAAACTGATGAAGCAATTTCCTCACCGGTAAAAGCATTTGATAAAACTGAACGAACAGAATCCGTCCCATAGTCGATCCCAAAAACAAACCGGGCCTTCATAATGGCTTTCAAAATAAGACTCATTTTTCAAAAAACCTGAAAGGCTAACCATCGTTAATATGGGAATAATCAAATAAAAAAGAACCGGCTGTAGAACACAGCCGGTTGATCGGACTTATTGGTTATCTGAGCGTATATAAGAGAGTTTATCTCTGGGAGAATAATTTAACAGAGGGTACGGGCTAATCTGAGTTAATTCTCTCGTTAAGCCTTAGTATCCTTTTTTAAGATACGTCCATTCTTATCGATCAGGATCCTCGCACGGGCATCTCCTTTCTCCAGTTTAATCTCGTATGCAGTTCTGTTCTTGTCGTTTTCTTCATCGATTGATATAATTCTATAACCACTATAATTGCTGGTTATGGCTTTTTTCACCGGGTCGGGCAATAGGGTTGAATCCTCAACAGTAGATGTAGAGCCGATCCAATTCATGTTCCTGTCCCACCATCCCCAATGCGTTCTGTTATCCAGGGTATAATTGACGGCGTAGTAAGTAGAATCCATTGAAGGCCATCCCGTCCATTCCCAATTGATCCTGTCATATGGCCTATAGGGAGACCAGGTCACAATGGTTGCTGCCGGATACTGGGTTTGAAAGGCTGTCCTTACATTGTCGGGTACGTTCACAGGCGTATTCACATATGTACTCGGACTACTGCTATTTGTTGATGTTGTTGTTTCGGTGGTCTTGTCATCATAAGTGGTTTCTGTTTTATCATCGTTGCAGGCAACAATCACGATTGCGATTGCCATACCAACTATCCAAGTGCTTTTCATTTGATTTAGTTTTTAAACGTCTTTGAAGGATTACAAATGATATGCCATGCCATAGACAGATATTGATAACGTCGTTTTGTAATTTTACCGGAACCCGCTTGCTTATTGAGGCTGAATGTCTGGGGAATAGTCTCTACAAAACTGCGCCCTGTTTAATGTACTACCATGTATTATCAGCCAGTCGTGCTCAACGATCGGGCATGATTTTTCACAAACGACCATTATGAAAGCGATCACTGTTATCGTAGAAACACCCCGCCACACAGCAGGGAAATACGTATTTGATCCGGCGCAGCAATGCTACAGGCTGAAAAAAATCTTACCACTGGGTATGTATTTTCCATATGATTTTGGAATGATAGAAAATACACATGCAGATGACGGCGACCCGGCAGATGCCATGGTGATTACGGAGTGCATCACTTATCCTGGCGTCAGGATTTCATGCAGATTAATCGGCGCCTTGCTGGCCACGCAAACAGAATCGGGAAAAACCATCCGAAATGACCGGTATTTGATGGTTGCGGAAGATTCACTGGTATTTGCACATATCAAAAACATCAGGGATCTTTCGTTCCGGCACAATCAGGAATTAAAGGACTTTTTCATCAATTACGGCAGGGTGGAGGGGAAAGTCCTTAAGACCGCAAAATATGTTGACCGGGACAAAGCGCAGAAGAATTTAGAGAAATTAATAAAGTAATTATTTAAGCCAGGTTACGTAGAAAATCCTCATTCGCAGTGGCAAGATAATTGCGCCGCTACTATAAATCAACTTATATGATACAACGCGATGGTTGCAATATCAGTGTCTGGCAGGATAGCGTGGACGAATATCGGCCAGTAAATAAAGCGGAGTTTTCAGTTTTATATGATGTAGTGATCGTTGGAGGTGGCATCACCGGCATTACGTCTGCATTACTCATGCAAAATGCCGGTTTGAAGTGTCTTGTTATTGAAGCCAGGAGTCTTTGTTTCGGAACAACGGGTGGTACTACTGCTCATATCAATACCTTGCTTGACGTACCCTATTCAACTATTGAAAAAAAATTCAGCAAAGAAAAGGCAAAACTGGTTGCTGACTCAGTGAAAGAAGCTGTCGCTGCAATTAAACAGCATATTGGCAGGTATGATATCGACTGTGAATATGCAGAAACAACGGCAACTTTGTTTGCGAAAACAGAGAAACAAAAAAATGAGCTTGATAAGATAAGCCAGGCTACCGCGGATGCCGGTATAGAAAATGAATTCGTAAAAAAAATAAGTATTCCAGTTAAATTCCTGAAGGCAATGAAAGTGAAGGGACAGGCTAAATTTAATCCTGCCCGTTATGTGTATGCATTGGCTGAAGAATTTGAAAAATCGGGCGGCGTCATAATTCAGGATTGCCGTGTCGTAAGCGCCGAAGAAAATGAAAATGTTGAAATACAGACTTCAAAAGGTAAGTATAAGGGTAAGTTTCTGATTTATGCCACCCATATACCACCGGGGGTTAATCTGCTTCATTTTCGTTGTGTCCCTCAACGCAGTTATGCAATGGCTGTAAAATTAAATGGAGATAAATATCCTGATGACCTGTTGTATGACATGTATGATCCATATCATTACTATCGTACGCAGGAGATCGATGGAGAAAAATATTTTATCGCAGGCGGTGAAGATCACAAAACTGCACATGAAGAAAACCAGGAGTATTGCCTGCTAAAACTGGAATCACATGTTAGAAAATATTTCGATGTCAAAGAGATCGCTTACAAGTGGTCTTCTCAATATTATGAATCACCGGATGGGCTTCCTTACATCGGTCAATTGCCGGGACATGAAAAGATCTACGTGGCCACGGGATTCGGCGGTAATGGAATGCCATACAGCACCGTCTCTGCCTTATTGCTTACACGGCTGTTAACGAATGAAGACAGCCCGTATAAAAACTTGTATGATCCCAACCGCTTAAAGCCGGTGGCTGGCTTTTCAAGCTTTGTGAGTCACAATGTGGACGTGGTCAAACAATTTGCCAGTAAAATGTTTTCCGGTGAACAGCTACACCAGTTAGCAGAACTTGCCACTGGTGAGGGCAAGATTGTAGAATTTGAAGATGAAAAGATTGCCATTTATAAAGATGAACAAGGTAAGTTGCACGCTTTATCACCCACATGTCCTCACGCGGGTTGTGAAGTAAAATGGAATAATGCGGAGCTAACATGGGATTGTCCCTGTCATGGCTCCCGTTTTTCGTACGATGGAAATGTAATGAATGGGCCGACAACAAAGGGCCTGTCAAAAGTAAATCTCCGCCAGTTGGTCAATAACGAATAGCGTATGAAGACCGCAACAAGAAAATTAATACGCAAAAAAAAGACACCGCAGAAAGCCGTTGGTTCTTATGAAACCATAAAGCACCACGAGGGGAAACAATATGTTGGAATGCAGATTGGCCGCAGTCATAAGTGGTATTATGATAAAGGCGAATGGAAAGACAAGAAGATCACTCCTGATCTTTGGGAGATCCATTATTCTGTAACCAAACGAAGGGCGGGTAAGGCGCCAAAAGGTTCTGGTGCACCGGTTGGTACTGGCTATCATTGGTACATCATGGCTCATCAGGAAGTGATTAAATTAAACGAAGATGACTATTCAACCATCTTATCCGGATTGAAATATAAAATTGCCCACAAACGAGCAGCGAAAGGCAACTGGAGTGCTTCAGTGGCCAAGCAACGCAAAACATTGATCAGGTTCATTAAAGATGTGGTGGCGCAACTTGAAAAAGAAACGGTACCATTAAAGTTCACCTACAATAATGTTGAATATAAGGGTGAGGGCATTCCTGTACCAGGAACTTGTGTGAACGGTGTTTGTTATGATCTGGACATAAGTCTTAACGGCAGGCATGTTGGGATGTTGCACCGTTTAAAAAGTAGCTGGAAAATAGAAGGTGTCGACGATGAGAAATTTGTAAATATGATCGGTGATATTGTTATGCTTTGGTATGAATAAGCCCCGTTTAAGAAAATAGTTCCCACACCAGTTCCCCAATTTGTGAATCTTTTTACTCAATCAATTTTCATTATTCTTCCAGTTTGATTTGTGAATAAAAATTTTTTTGTTCGGCTTGTAATTGAAAGCTGATCTTATCCGAATGACTTTTGCAAATGAACATCAGAACTCATTGAATCAATTGCAGCTACTGTACCCAGACAGGCATATTTGTTGTCGCGGTCCATTTAAATATTCTTAAACTTTTAAAACTTAATCTATGATTACCAGGAGACGCAGGCGCTTTGCCACAACAGACGATGATGATAATCGTGGCCGTTCTGGCTATGGCCGGCAACAGAGCCGTTATCAGAATGAAGAAGAGTATGATGAGGATTATGATGAATATGATGAAGATGATTATGATGATGAAAATGACGTAAGGGGCAGGTATGATTCCGAAGATTATGACGAGGATTATGACCAGGAAGACGATGACACCTATGAGGAAGAAAACGGAAACAGAGGTAGTTATGGAAGTGCAAGAGGACGATACGGCAGCAACCAGAGTGGAAGAAACAGATCGAGGTATAGTAGCGATGATGAAGATTACGATGAAGAGGATTATGACGAAGGTTACGATGATGAGTATGACGAGGAAGATGATGACAGGAGAGGAAGAAGAAGTGGCGCACGTTCAGGGCGTCGATCACGCAGAGGTTTTGGTTCCATGAGCCCTGAAAGAGTAAAACAAATTGCAAGAAAAGGTGGAAGAGCGTCACACCGGACCAGCAGAAGAAGTAGTAACGGGAGTAGTTCAGATGGAAGACGCAGGTCTTCTTCAAATGGAAGATCATCTTCAAGAAGCGCGGGCGGCGGGTCTTCAAGAGGAAGAAGTAGTTCTTCAAGAACAAGAAGCAGCAGGTCATCTTCAAGAAGCAACAATGGCAGAACTAACAGCGGCAACAGAAATTCATCATCCAGAGGCCGGAGCAGTTCATCAGGCGGACGTGGCCGCAGGAAAAGCAACTCTTCTTCAGGCAGGTAAAAATTGAATTAGCCCGCACCGAAAAATAGAGCTCCGGCTCTATTTTTCTTATTCATTAAACTTTTAAAAAAATATGTTATGGCAACAAAAACCGCAAGCAGCGCAGCCGGTCAAACAAATGGAAAAACAGCTCACTCAAACGGTCAGAAAAAGGAAAAGGAAAACCAGCTTGAGAAATTTTTCCATGATCAGCTAAAGGATATGTATTACGCTGAACAACAATTACTGAAAGCTTTAAATGAAATGAAATCGGCGAGTACAACAGAAGAACTGGAAGATTCATTCGATCAACACCTAAAGCAAACTGAGCGCCAGGTGAAAAGACTGGAGAAGGTGTTTAGTTTACTCGGGCATAAACCCGAAGGGAAAAAATGTGAGGCAATGGATGGGCTGATAAAAGAAGGTAAGTCAATAATCAGCGACACAAAAGAAGGCACTATGACCCGCGATGCGGCGCTGATCATTGCCGCACAAAAAATAGAGCATTATGAGATCGCAACTTATGGCGGCCTGGTTGCTCTTGCGCTTACGCTCGGTAAACATAGGGCAGCAG
This sequence comes from Chitinophagaceae bacterium, assembly GCA_035717045.1. Lineage (GTDB taxonomy): Bacteria > Bacteroidota > Bacteroidia > Chitinophagales > Chitinophagaceae > VBAS01. The sequence goes on along the minus strand of DASTIZ010000068.1, from coordinate 8,551 downwards.
ATTTGCTGGAAAAAACCCTCCAGGAAGAGTATGATACTGACGAAAAGCTTACTGATATAGCTGAATCACATATAAATTTTGAGGCAGAAGAAGAAGATCAGAAGAGTGAGCATTCAATGGAAACCACTTCTTCGTCTTTTTAATATGTCAGTTCGCTAACCATCAAACCCTTATTTATTACAAGCCACCATATTTCTTAATCAAATCAATTTTTATGGCAAAATATTCTAAGAAGGCGTCAGAAAAAGTAGAAGAGGTAATGCGGGAAAGAAAGAGAGGGACACTGAGGAGTGGCCGGAGCGGGAAAAAAGTAACAAGCCGCCAACAGGCAATAGCAATTGGACTTTCGGAAGCCCGGGAAGCTGGCGCCAAAGTGCCAAAGAAAAAAGGCAGTTCCGGTAGAAGAAAGCCGGGTCCAAAAAAAGGAAGCCGGAAATCTAAATAGATTTTCGGATAGTATTTAACTCCGCATCCTATGCCTGAAGGGCCATCTATTTTGATATTAAAAGAGGCGATCGTTCCTCTATTTAATAATAAAAAGATCATCAGAGCATTTGGCAATGCAAAGATCGATATGACCCAATTGTCGGGTAAAAAAGTCATCGGCATCCGTTCATGGGGGAAGCAACTGCTTATATACTTCGAAGATTGGATCATAAGGATCCATTTATTGATGTTTGGGTCTTACAGCGTTGATAAAAACATTCGACCCGCCAGGAGCTTGCGACTTGCCTTACAAACCGCCAGGCATACCTTATATTTTTATACATGTTCGGTCAGGCTGCTTCCGCCCGGTGGTGACAAAGACTATGATTGGGAAGCCGACGTGCTGGGTGATGAATGGAATCCGCAAAAAGCACGACAGAAGTTAAGAGCACTTCCTAATACCATGGTATGCGATTGCTTGCTTGACCAGCAAATATTTTCAGGGGTTGGAAATATTATTAAGAATGAAGTCCTGTACCGGATAAAGATTCATCCGGAAAACCGCATTAAAAATCTTCCCCCTGTAAAACTTTCCGCCCTCATAAATGAGGCACGCAATTACAGCTTTGATTTCTTGAAATGGAAGAAGGAATTCACGTTGAAAAGGCATTGGCTTGCACACACTAAAAAATCCTGTCTTCGTTGCAATTTGCCGATCATTAAAAAGTACAGCGGTAAAACAAAGCGCCGGACATTCTATTGCAAGGGGTGCCAGGTAAAATATAAAACTAATCCAGCCCGCTAATATACTTCTTCAGCCATCGTGCATTTCTTATTGCAGCTTCTGTAGCAGTATTATTAAAGAATATAAATGCTTCGGCGAGTTTCTTGTTTGCCAAAAACCTATCGGCAACCAATTTCAGATCACAGATCTTATGTGCCGAGTAATATAATTTTGGCCGGCCATGGAAACGATAGTAACCCGTTTTGTTGGTGACGATGGCTGAATTATCCAATCCGGGATAATCAATCCCGCAAAATGTTATGCTATGTCGCTTTAGCTCCTTCACGACTTTTTGTCTCCACCAGCTGGCATCTCTGAATTCGATCACATTCCTGAAATCCTTCTTCACGCTTTTCACAATTCGCTCAAGCCGTTCAGGGGAGCAAGAAAAATTGGGAGGAAGCTGAAACAATACAGGGCCCAATTTTCCTTGTAGGCCCTTTGTGACCAGTCGATAAAAATCATCGATCAACCTGCTGCAATCTGAAAATTTCTTGTAATGAGTGATCAGGCGTGGAACTTTTACAGCAAATGTAAACTCGGCCGGACTTATGTTGTACCAATTCTCCAGCGAGCTCAACACAGGAAAGCGGTAGAAGGTGACGTTCAATTCAAGTGTATTGAAATGCTGTGAGTAAAATCTGAACCACTCTTTTTGTGGAAGCGATTGGGGGTAAAAAATTCCCTTCCATTCTTTATAATGAAATCCTGAGCAACCAATCTTCCAATTTATTTTGCCCATAATCCTGGTACCTCGCATAAAAAAAGAGTTTCAGTGTTGAACCGAAACTCTTTCTAAAGTTTCTTATTCCCTGCGCCAGCATTACCTGGTTCAGGTTCGATGGGTATTATCTCAGAATATAAAAATTGTTTCCAATTTTGACTTTTAATCAAACACCCCCAAAGAAACTTCTGCTAGAAGAATTGAAAAAACCATGCCAGCCACGGATTTGTGCAAAAATGATTTATTCACGATTTGTTGCTGATGGCACGATTTCCGATGCGTTTTCAAAAAAAGATTTTCTAATTAAAAGCGATCGCATGAAAAAGGCCTTTGTATTTCTGTTTGTATTTGCCACCATTTTTTTAGCTTGTAATAGCACCGATGAAACCACGGAAAGCACCAACACAACGGTAAGTTCAAATACGGCAACAGATGCAAACACGACAACAGCAAATTCTGGTGTTGTAACTGATGAAAAAAGCAAAGAATTTTTGACAAAAGCAGCTAACTCCGGAATGGCTGAAGTTCAACTGGCAAAAATGGCACAGCAAAAAGCTACAATTGACGCGGTGAAAAGCTTTGCCGTTATGTTGGAAAGAGATCATACCACCGTGGGTGACCAGGTAAAAAGTTTCGCCAGCCAGAGAAATGTGGCACTACCGACCACACCATCGGACGATAAACAAAAAATGGTCAATGATATGGAAAAGATGAGTGGTAAAGCCTTCGATAAAGAATTTATTTCCATGATGGTGAAAAGTCACAACGATGGAATCGACCTTTTTGAAGACACCAGGGCCAATGCCTCAGACGTTGACATTAAGAATTTTGCTGATAAGACACTGCCAACTCTACGGATGCATCTTGATTCAGCAAAAGCTATTCAGAAAAGATATTGGTAATAATAAAAAAAAAGTACTATGACAGCTCCTAAGAATCGCAAGCAGCCAATTGACGGAAATAAGGAACCTGAGTCCGAACCCGGGGTTCATCCAAGTACAGGTCAACATGATCATGATATACAGGATGAAAGCACAAATAAGAGAAATAACAGGAAGCCCCAGCCAATAAATGAAAGACATCCTGAAGATGATCCAAGAGAATACAATGATGGAGAACCGGTAGAAGAAAAATCCCCGAGACTTCCTTCAAATCTCTAAAAATTGTTTTGTAGAAAGTATGTAAGGCCTGGACAACTGAACGACCAAATAGTAATTAGTGTAAGAGGTCCGGTTGTAAGAAATATTTCCAACAGGAAATACAGCTTCATAACTTTTAATTCAAATAAATGTCAAACCCGGCTCCACCTGAGCCGGGTTTTTTGTGGTGCAAATTCAGATGTATTACAAGAAAGACTATTTGAAATGTTCTGATACTTATTTTATTGCCGACAAAGTCTTTTCATTTTCCAGTGCTGAGTACGCCAAGTACTTATCTCAAACCTGCGACATTGGTAGTGATCAGAATACCAGCTGAAGCTGATCATACAATCAACCTGGTTCAGCTGGTATTTTTAATTGTAAAGATTCACTTATTACCAATTGCTACCGCGACCGCTACGTCTGTTTGAAAATGATCCGGACGAACTGCGCCGGCCTGTGCGGGAGATGTTTCTTCTACCTTCGTCTTCAAAACGACGGGATTGACCCCGGCCTCTTCCCAGGTAATTCTGGTCATCTGAATATCCACCGCGGTTGCGGCCCTGATTGCTGCCCGTGCCCCAATTTGAACTTTCGTTGCGGGATGAACGGCTATTTCCACTTTCATAGTCAGAGGGACCCCGGGATCTTGAATTTTTGCGACTGCGGCCCTCATTACTACCTGTTCCCCAATTTTTGCTTTCGTTGCCCATTCTTCCACGACCGCTGCTGCCCGAACTGCTGCCAAAGCCTCTTCTTGAATAGCCATAATCATCATCTTGTTCATACCCGTATCCCCTGTTTTGATTTCTTCCCTGTCTTTGCCAATCGCTGCTGGCTGCTCCTGCGTCATCAAAATCATCATAATCATTTTCCATACGGCCTCGGCCTGAACGCATACTCATTCCGCGTCCGCCACTTCTGCCTCCCTGGTTATAATCATCATATTCATCATCGTCCCAGTCTTCCTGCTTGCGGTTTGAACTCATATTACGATTTCCCCTATAATCATCTTCATCCTCTTCGTCGTCATAGTCTTCATAGTCACTTTCATATTCATCGTAGTTGCGACCTTGTGACTGACGGCTTCCGCTCCTGCTGCGCCGACGTTCATCGGAACGGGATGTTCCGAATCCCTGGCTTGAATTTCTACGTGTTGTCATAACCGTGAATTTTTTATTTTAATGAATGAGATATCATTGATTTTTTGCAAACATTATGCCCTTGAAAGTTCACCTTTAGATGTGATGGCACTGATAAGAAAGTAGCAATAATAGCATCATTGATACAACGATTACTGTGTACTATTTTCCTCGGGTAAAAAATTGATGACAACATCAGAGGTCAGGAAGTGCACGAAAAGAAAACCACATAGGAGACTATGTGGTTTGAAAAAATGTTCCAAAATTATTCTGAACAGCTATTGCTGTTGCGATGCCTGGAAACTTTTCAGTTTATTATAAAGCGTCTTGCGATCAATCTTTAATAGTTCGGCAGCCTTCTTTTTGTTGAAATTTACCTGCTGCATCACCGACATGATCGTATAGAATTCGGCTCTGCTGGCTGCTCCTTTTAATGGATCTTTACCAGGTAACGATTCTGTAGGACCAAATCCTTCAAAGTGTGGCATTGTTTGTTCGAACGGTGAAGGAACATGATGCACGGGAGTATGGTGAACAATCTCCAGCGGCAGGGAACTCACACTGATCTTTGCATCCCCCGGAGTGAGCAATACGGCTCTCCGCACTACATTTCGAAACTCTCTCAGATTACCAGGCCATGAGTATTCCATGAAAATGTTGAGAACATCGTCATTAAAACCACTGATATTTTTCTTAGTCTCTTTATTTGATTGTTCAAGGAAGAAGTCGGCCAGCGGAACGATATCTTCACGCCGCTCACGAAGAGGCGGAAGATGAATCGAGAATTCATTTAAGCGATGATAAAGGTCTTCCCTGAATTTTCCTTTGCGGTATGCTTCCGCGAGATTTTCATTTGAGGCCACAATAATCCTGACATCGGTTGGTATTTCCTTATTACCACCCACGCGTTTGAATTTTCTTTCCTGTATCACCCGCAGTAACGCAGCTTGCACGCCGGCAGATAGATTTCCAACCTCGTCCAAAAATAAAGTGCCTCCTTCTGCCAATTCAAAATGTCCTTCCTTATCCTGGATAGCACCCGTAAAAGAACCTTTTACATGCCCGAATAGTTCACTTCCAGCCAATTCCCTTGAAAGCGTTCCGCAGTCAAGTGCAACAAACGGTTTATGTGATCTTTCGCTCATATCATGAATAAGGCTGGCGATCACTTCTTTACCCGTTCCACTTTCACCATAAAGTAACACGCTGTAATTAGTTCGGGCTATAATATCTGCTTGTTCATGCAGAAACACTGATGCGGGCGATTTGCCCTTATAAAAACTTAAGTTTGATCTCTTCTTTTCGTGGGACCCGCTGGCTTCGCCAGGTTGCCCGTTTGATTGCTGACTTTCCTTTTTTGCAAGAAGATTATTTAAGATTGATAATACTTCGTCAGGGATCAACGGCTTGGTTATATAATCAAACGCACCAAGCTTGATCACCTCAACTGCTGTCTTGATGTCAGAATAACCAGTAATCACCAGGATTGCGACATGCGGGTCTTTTGCTTTTAAACCTTTTATCAGCTTGATACCATCCATATCATCAAGCCGATAGTCTGCGATCACCACATCAAAATTGGCCGGGTCATATAAGGCAATCCCTTTTGCCCCGGAATGAGCGGTAGCAGTTTCGAAACCATTCTTGTTTAAGAAGCGACTAAGCAGTAGACACAAGTCGATATCGTCATCGATAATAAGTGCTCTTTTTGTCATGTGAAGGGGGTTTTTTATTTGGTATCAATCAACCACACATATCAACTTAAATCATGCCAAACATGCTCCTTACTAAAATACTAAATCCTATCGAGGTAATCTCATTTGGCAGCAAAATTGTAATTTCTGAGAGGTAGAATTTTTTTTTTGACAAGGTGAAAGATAGTCTGTACCATATTGATTCCTCCACGCAGATGAAGGCGCCCGGTGATCCCGTGAAAAAAGCCCTGATCGTTGATGACGAACCTGATATTTGTTACCTGCTAAGCAACATCTTAAGGCAAGCCAACATTCAACCGGTGTTTGCCGGAAGTATAACTGAAGCTGAAAAAATACTTCAATCTCCTAATGAGTTCAGTTACGTTTTTCTGGATAACTGTCTGCCTGACGGGTTAGGGATTAACCAGGTAAAAAAATGGAAGTCCGTTTATCCATCTATCCATTTGATAATGATCACGGCTCATGACTCCTACCAGGAAAGGAATAAAGCAAAAGGTGATGGAGCGGACCATTTTATATCAAAACCGTTTTCCCAAGAATTAATTCTAAATTCCATAGTTCAAACACCAGATTAACGGGTTGGGCAAAAAAATCCCCATTCTAGTCGGCAATTTTCAAAGTAACCGTAAAAACACTGCCTTTTCCGGTCTTACTTTGAACTTCAATTTTCCCCCGGTGGCTTAAAATAATGTTCTGACAGTTGGTTAATCCGAGTCCATTTCCCTTGCTTTTACTGGTAAAATACGGTTCGAAGAGCCGCTGCATTGTATCATGGTCCATCCCGCTTCCATTATCCTCTATCTGGATGACGCAGTTATCTCCATCTCTTTTTGTCCTCAACGTCAGTATGCCCTTATCTTTCTCCATTGCTTCAATTGCATTCACAATAATGTTCAATAAAGCGACCTTAATGATCTTTTCATCGACTCTAACAGCACAAATGTCTTTTGCATAATACTTTTCAACCTGTACACCGGCAAGGTTGATCCTGTCGGAGGCCATGGCAAGTGTGTCGTCGAGGATCTTATTAATATCTACTTTTTGAAGATTAAGTTCGATTGCTTTTGTAGCATTTAGCAGATCGGACACAAGTTGGTTGATACGGATGGAATTCCTGTTGATCATCTCAAGCAGCATAGCAGAATCGGAGGTTTGCTCGATCTCGCGCAATTGCTCGGCAGCAAGAGCAATGTTGGTCAGGGGGTTTCGGACTTCGTGAGCAATCGTTCTTGCGATTCGCCCGGTTGCTGTAAATTTTTCCAGGCTTTTGAGTTCCTGTACTTCCGCATCCATCCGTTGCAACTCATCGATATGTTTTTCGAGCTCTTTTTGGTACTCAACATTTTTTTTTGTTGATTCATCACGGGCCTGGCTTTCTTTATTATAGTTGTAAAGTGAATAGAAAATGGCAAAAATTGAAGTCAGCACTGAAATGATGGTAATGAGATTAATAGTGCTGAAAGTTCCTGAAAGCTGGTTTTTTGTTTTTACCATTAATTCTTCTTCTGCATCAATAAAGCGTTGAGAAAGTATGTCAACACTATCGAGTATAGTCTGGCCACTTCTCCGGTTGGAATCAGTTTCAGCCGTATTTTGACCCCCGGCACTTTGAAAAAGGCCGATATTCTTTTTCATCAGTGCTAAGCGCAGGTCTATCAATTGTTTTATCGAATCAAGCAACAGGGTCTGCTGTGGATTTGTCGCTTCCAGGTGTTTTAGCTCATCATAGATTCGCTGAACTTTGGTTTCAATCTGCTGGTGGGGTTTTAAGAAAGATTCATCACGGGTGATGAAATAACCGCGCACCGCGGATTCTGCTTCAACGACCTCGTTCTTTAATTCAGCGATCTTGTTTTCGGATTTGTAACCGCTTGAGACCCGCTCATGTTCTTTTTGCAAATTCCATGTTGCCATGAAAATGAAAAAGTAAGTGATCATGAGCAGCAGGAAGGTGATAAAATACCCCGTCCTTATTTTCTTTCTTAAGGGCATTGGTGTGTATTTATATAATGATAACCCGGCAGCGCTGGAGGTAAGAGCTTGAATCTGATAAATTTCTTATAGCAAATTAGGAGTTTAATGGAATAACACGCTATAACAACAATGAATTCTTCATTTTTGGACGTGTTTCAATGGCCCTCGGGGGGAAGGCACGATAACTTACACCTTATCACAGATTTCAAATGCAGCGGATACCGGTTTAGTATTGATTATTCGGCTAAGCGGGGTTGACTAGCCGCTCTGGTGCTAAGTCCCAGTGTATTCATGAATATGTCATAAACCTGTCCTTTCAATTTTTTGAAACCAATTTCCTTTTTCCCGATTTCAGTATATTCAATATAATAAGGAACCATTTTCAGCAGTAATTTTCCGCCGTTAGACTGGCCGCTGCCGTTAATGACATCCTGCTTATTAACGACGACCGCGGTACCGGAGATTTCAACATAAAAATCCACGCCTTTACGATAAAATATCAGTTTTGCCGGGAAATGAAGCTCATAAGATTTGTTCCATTCGCGGGGAATATGCGCGCTGAACCACAGCAGACCTTCATCATCCACGCTCTCGAACTCTACAATATCATTTGGCAATCTATCCAGGCTGCTGTTGGTCGCGTACAT
>DASTIZ010000067.1:0-3063 GCA_035717045.1 Chitinophagaceae bacterium | reverse complement strand
GAATAAGAATATTATTCTCAGGATCCGCGATAATGGGAAAGGCATACCTGTAAATGCTGAAACGCATGGAAATGGATTGCTTAATATGAAGCGACGGGCAGAAGAAATTGAGGCGGATCTAACCATTGTAACTGCAAACGGAGGAGGAACAGGAATTGAATTGAAATTGAAAACAAGTCAAAAACTTTTCGTCGCTAAAAACAAGCAGGCATGATAAGGGTCGCCATATTTGAAGATAACCGCAGTTTACGTGAGGGTCTTGCTGCTATGATCGGCGGAACGCCCGGATTTGAATGTGTTGGCGCTTTTCCTAACTGTAATAATCTTTTAAAAAACATTTCGCAGGCAAAACCAGATGTGATCCTGATGGACATAGAAATGCCCGGCATGAACGGCATCGAAGCAGTAGCCATGATCAAAGAGGAATTTCCGGAAATAAAAATACTGATGGAAACGATCTTTGATGATGATGAAAAAATTTTTAACTCGATCTGTGCAGGTGCCGAAGGATACATCTTAAAACACACCACACCTGCTGAAATCATGGAAGCGATCACAGAGATCCATGAGGGTGGTAGTCCCATGACCCCATCGATAGCCAATCGTGTTTTGAAAATGGTGAAGGTGAGACCAGACGCGGGTAGCCGTGAATCATTCGATTTATCCGCCCGTGAAAAAGAAATATTACTTTGCCTGGTGAAGGGAATGAGCTATAAAATGATTGCTGATACCTGCTTTATCAGTATTGAAACTGTAAATGTTCATATCAAAAACATTTATAAAAAGCTGCAGGTACATTCAAAGTCGGAAGCGGTCGTAAAAGCAATCAGAGGAAAGATTGTTTGATAACAAAGCCCGGGTATTCGGATGGACTTGGCTTGATCACCAACAGCTTTAAAATCCTTTCTTTTCCCCGGCAGGCACCTTTGACTTAATATAGTCGACCAACTCCTTTAAAGCAATATCGCCGGGATCTGCCTTTAAAGCTTCTTCCTTCTTTATTACAATACCCTGCAATGTTTCATTGATGTAGGAATCGGTTTGACTTCTGAATTGCTGCGGTATCGCTTCACGAAACTCAACAATCTTGTCAACTGTCGATTTTACTTTTTCGGTATTCTTTAATGCGCCCAAATAAATTCCCAGCGAACCCAGCGCGTTGAATTTTTGCTGGGATACAGGAAGTTTATTAAACCCACCGATGATCTCTTCTTCCAGGCTTTCATCACCAGAAGCAGCCCTTACGCTTTGGAGGGAATTTTTTAATGCTCCTTTGGAAGGTTTCTTTTCAAGTTGTTTTGCAATTGACAAAGCAGCGTCCTTATCTACTTCCAACAAGGCATTTAGCGCGTTGCCTGCAACGGAATAGGACGAATCATTAGTAGCAGCCTTGAATAGGGAAGCATATTGGGCCTTCTTCAACTCACCAAGCTGGTTGATGGCATTTGCTCTTACTGTCGCCTTTTTATCATTCTTTGCAAGATCAGCAAGAATTGGTTCAACCGATTGTTTTACATTTTCATTAGTAAGATCGATCATGAACAAGGCGGCATTCCGGAGCCCGTGATACTTATCTTTTAATGCAGTTTTTAATAAATCCAGGGCTATCGGATCATCCTGTTTCTGTGCAGCAAACTGGATCGATTCCAGCCTGTCAAGATATCTTCCGGCATATTTGTATTGATGAATAAAATTATCAAGTGTCTTATTATCTTTCTTATTCCACAAGATTACCTTATCACCATCTACGTTTACCAGGTCCGGGCGTTTCGTATAACTAAATGTAAATGTATCCACGGCATTTTTAATCCAGACATTGTGGCGGGTTTTAGCGGACCCGTTATACATATCAATGGCCAGCGGTAGAATAAAGAGCTTACCACTCTTTTGAATTTGTTTAACGATCACGCTCACTTTGCCGGCTGCATCGTCATATTCATAATCAATCGTGACTGAGGGATGACCGCTTCCAAAATACCATTGATTAAAGAACCAGTTGAGATCACGCCCGGTTATTTCTTCAAATGCCAGGCGCAATTGATGGGCTTCGGCAGACTTAAATTTATATGTTGTGAGATACAGGTTCAATGATTTAAAAAAAGCACTGTCACCAACAAAATTTCTGAGCATATGTAAAATGCGTCCGCCTTTCTGGTAACTCACCTGGTCAAACATATCTTCCTTGTCATGATAATAAAACCTGACCAGATCTTTGGATTCGCTTCCACTTTGCAAATAACCCTGTGCGCCCTGGTAATTTTCTGCGTCACCGGCATCTTTTCCATTTTTATATTCTTCCCATAAAGTCTGGCTATAGTCGGCAAAAGATTCGTTTAAAGTAAGATTACTCCAACTTTCAGTGGTTACATAATCACCAAACCATTGATGAAATAATTCGTGGGCAATTGTACTTTCCCAAATATTACCATCAACCAACTCCCTCGCATCCTGCTGCGCACTTTCCTGGTGAATAGTTGCGGTGGTGTTTTCCATAGCTCCCGCCATATAATCACGACCTGTGATCTGCGAATACTTGACCCAGGGAAACGGCACGCCGGTTATCTTTGAAAAGTACTCGATCATTTCAGGTGTATTGCCAAAGATCTTTTTTGCCACCGGGCCATATTCAGGCTCTACATAATAACTTACTTCCTTTCCTCTCCAGCTATCTTTAATAACAGCATAATTACCTACGCCAAGAAAAAAAAGATAGGGTGCATGAGGAAGCTCCATTTTCCAGTAATCAGTCCTCGTACCGTCCGTATTTTTCTTTTGACTCACCAATTTGCCATTGGAAAGAGTCACATACCTGGCGGGTACTGTTACGATAATTTCCTGGGTCGTCTTTTGATTTGTTTTATCAATTGTGGGAAACCACACAGAATTCGATTCGGTTTCTCCCTGGGTCCATATTTGAGTAGGCTTCTCCCTATCCTCGCCCCGCGGGTTTATGAAATACATTCCTTTCACTCCAAGAAGATCATCGGTTCCATATTTTTCCTGGTATTCATCCGGCTTGGCTATATAATCTATATATATTGTATACTTCTCGTTTGCTTTATA
>DASTIZ010000066.1:0-6012 GCA_035717045.1 Chitinophagaceae bacterium | reverse complement strand
TGGCAATAGAAGCAGGATCTGAAAAACTATGCCTGTAATTGAAAACGTTTCCCGACAAAACATCATATATATAAACACCTGAAGCCTCTATACCAAACAGGTATTTAGAAGCACTTATTTTTTCGGCTACGAGGAAATTGCCTGTGATCATTTTGCCAAACTGGTCCTTGCTGTTCTTAAAAGGAAGACTTACCTCTTCCGTAACCAGGTTGATCACCTTTGGCTCCTTTGCCTTTTGATCAAAGACCATTAGCTCGTTTTCATTCCATTTGATCAAAGCCCTGCAATCGGGAAACATATACTTTCTTTCAACCGTATTTGTTTTGAAACTTACTTTGATAAACGCCTCGCGGTGCACAAGTAGATAATGGTTTTCATCGTAATTAAAAACCTGGCTTCGACCCTGTAATGACAATTGATGAAAGCCCCGGATGGGCAGAAACGAAAATTGTGCCCTGTCAATACTATCGCGGTTTATCGGGGATGTGTTATTATAAGTATAATTTCCTTTTGCCGTATATAAACATATTGTGGAATTTTCCCTCTTTAACATCCGGAGGGTTTTTACAAATTGATTGCTATCGTATAAACTTACCCGGTGAAATTGCCTGTACTTATCCAGTACCGATACATAGCCATTAACCGTTAAAACCCAGATATTGTTATTGGAGTCACACAATACCTGGAGCACATTGCTGTTTTGCATTTCCGGGTGCTCAGAGGCGAAATATTTTTCAACAGTTTTCCCGTTGAACATATTCAATCCATTACCGGTAGCGATCCAAACATTACCCCGTTGATCAGTACACATATTTGTGGCGCCGATATAAGAAAGACCGTTAGCGGTATTGAGATGCTGAAAACTCAGGTTTGATTGGGCGTGTGTCCTGTCCAAAATAAAGCAAAGAGATAGTATGACCGCCAGCTTGTTCATGTCTTGCCTTTCGGTTTGTTAGGTAGTGCGTTACTCTAAGGTAAAAAACTAAATAGTTAATCTAATGAAAATGGCATCGCTGCAACCGGGATGTTATTCTGCGGCTGTTCCTGCCGATTAAACGGTGAAGCCCCTGAACAAGATCGGAACGGCAGGACGATGGCGCAATCACCGTTAATTAACGGAAATAAAAAAAGCTGTCAGAATTGACAGCTTGTAAAATCAGCCAGCAACTTTATTGATTATATAACTTCTGTACTTCAACCGGAGAAAGTGTGCGGGTATAGATAACCAGGTCATCCAGGCTGCCCTCCCAATAATCAGTCGTCGAAAAGCCGGCAACATAATAGGGGAATAATGCGCCCGACCAAGATTGGGATGGGTTGAAAGAACTACCGACATAATTACCATCAACATAAAACTTTAAATTGGTCTCATCGTAGGTAGCCACTAAATGATGCCAATTGTTGTCCATAGGATTTGAAAGAACACTGGTGGTCCCCGGTGTACTGATTGCACCGTAGTAATGATTCGTTACTTGTCCAAGTGTAGGCTGGCCACCCCAGCCATATACCACATGAAATGTTTGGATGCTGTCATAAACGAATTTTATCCACGCAGCTACCGACATTTTTGATTGACTGGGAACATTAGGTATTTCAAGACCGTATCTTCCTGTAAATTTTATTGCCTTTTCAGGATTACCCATCCTGTCATCTGTATAGACATCAGCACCATTGGTTGTTGGTATGGCCTCAAGTTTACCCGTTGCATCTTTCAGGTTACCATTGAATTTAAACCAGGCTTCAAGATCCTTACCAGGAACTGCCGATGAACTCCCACCCTTGGCTGTGGCTATTTCCTCGTTAATAACGGGTTGCCCGTTTTCAATTTTTTCCTTGCTGCATGAAACGAATACGAGTGTGATAATGGACGTTGCGAGAATCAAAAAATGCTTTTTCATTGATTAAGGTTTAATAGTTAATAGATTTGAAATAATTATTGATTAAATAATTTCTGTACATCAGATGCAGAAAGTGTGCGGCCATAGAATCGAAGATCATCGATGACACCTTCCCAATAATTTCCGGCATTTCCATGGGAATACCCGAGAAGATATTTGGTCAAACCTTCAACCACGGCAAACGTATTCGAAGTATTACCCTGCAACTGATTATCTACATACATCTTCATTTCCTCACCGGCATAAGTAATTACTATATGATGCCATGCCTGGTCAATGAAATCATTAGATATGATGCTTGTAGTGGAAGAAGAATTCAAATAATCGTGTACCCGGGCCCAGAAACCATTTTCTTTTTGCATAAGTGCGATCCCGGTAGAATTATGACGGATGATCGGGGAAGCCCCGTTGTAATAAGGCGTCGCCCGCTTCACCCAAACAGACAATGACATCTTTTGTTGTACGGGCATATTTGCGATCGACACATAATAGTTTTTATCGAACTTCAGGGCGGCATTGGCAATTCCTTTTCTGTCATATGTATATACCGCCGCTCCGCGGGATGATGGCTTACCGTCAGCCTGTTGGTTTGTTACATCTTTAAGATGTTTGTCAAAAGTATACCTGGCATCAAGTGCGATCGTCAAAGGATCCACATATGGCCTGGAAGAAGAGCTGCTTGTTGGCATCTCTTCACCAGTGATAACTGGCGTTTGAATTGTTTGCATGTCTTGTTTGCTGCACGACACGAATGCAACGGTGATAAAGGTTGCTGCGAGAATCTGAATTTGCTTTTTCATCTGATTGAAATGTTTAACGTTAATGATTGGTTTAAGAAAAGTTTAATGGTTAAAAGAGAATGATCTCATATGAATTCATAAAATTTTTCATAGCGCAAAAGTAAATGTGGAGTATAGCGGGTAGTTTTAAATCCTACTAAACGGTCAGGCATATTGATTATGCGGAAAATAAAAAAGCCGTCAATAAAGCCAGCTTGCAATCATTTGCCGGATTTGCACCGGCTCACTCACAAATTTGATAGCTTTCGGTTGTAGGAACATTTGTGAGTTCATTTCCCGTGGCATCCGGAAATAAGAAAAGCTGTCATCGCTGACAGCTTTTTGAACAACACAAAATATTTATTTCAATGAGCCTGTTTCTAATCATTGCCAACAACAACAAATTTGAATGTGGTAGCATCGCTGACAAAATCCAGATTTGGATTTGGACTAAGATTGATCTTAAATCCCGTGGTCGTTACATCATAGATCTTGAAATTGACAAACTCAACAGCACTATTGGCCGGTGACACCAGGTTTGCCCGGTATACGGCCGGGGCCTGCGCAAATGGTGTGTTAAAAGTAACGGTAACATTCTGTGTAGCTACAAATTCGCCACTGACAACAAAATGGAAACCGCCCGGAATTGTTACGTTCATCACTTCCATTCTCATTTGATTACTGTAAGTGTTCCTGACAATACCTTTAAGTCCGTTTACATAGAGATCGCCCTGTGTATAAATGTTACCGTCTGTATTGATCTGGCCATTTTTGGCAATGGTTGCTTTTGTATCACCCAGGCCGTTGGTCATCGATAAAAAATTTCCCGTTCCGAGATTGTCGATCTGTACAACATTTTTTGAATTGGCTGAATTCCAGTTTCTGAAGTATCCAGCATACGAATTCGAATTGGAAATACCAGCATCTCCATAAATGCCCACGCCATCGTTGGCTGCTGCGGCGCCTCGCACTCCATGTCCCTGTACAGAATTATTTATTCCATAGATCGCGGCCCCATTTTGTTTTTTCGTTTTGCCATACACCGCGGTCCCGCTGTCAAGCGATTCTGCATACACTGCAATTCCCTTCGACTGATTGATCGCAGTCACTGCACCGACGTTAGGAGCAGTACTTGAAGTGATCCCCAATACACCAATACCGTTTAGATCACTTAAACCGGTGGCTCCAAATACACCTATCGATTTACTTGTTCCGGCAATACCAATACCCCCGGCGTTATCTCCCCAAACACCTGCGTTTCCAAGAGACGAAACACCGCTCGGCGTGCTTCCTACTCTTCCAAACACTGCGCTCGATCCAAAACTGGTATTTGTATTGGTAACTGAAAATGCGGGAGCGGTGTTATCAGCTACCCCTGAATAAGGAAGAGCAAAACTGCCGCCACCGCCACCACCGTTACTGATTTCTTTCCATGTGGTGGAGAAATACCAATATGTTTTTGTATCGGTATCATAAACCATTAGTCCGTGAGCAGGTGATGAAATCCCTGTACGCTGGATCGTTGTCATACGGGGTGGCAGAAAACCTTTTGATGAACTTGATACATCAAGCATAGCACTTGCATCGGCAGAATTGCCCGATGTATTTATCGCAACGTTTTGAGCATTTGCATAGACAGCAAAGCTGATGATCATAGTGATCAATACTATTCTTAGAATAGAGGCGAATAAAACAATACTTTTCATAAACAATTTTTTTATGGCGTGAAAGTATAATCATGAATATGCGGTGGAGTGTAAATACTACTCTAAGGTTGGTGTTGACTATTCTACGGAACGTTTTACCGTTTGGAGAATTTCATCACCTGATTTCTGCACCGGTTACTCGACAATAGTTGCCTTTGGCTAAAAGCAAACCCGTGCTGGTCAACAACTCTATAAGTTTGCAGCATGATTGAAAGACAAAACCAGGAAGAGGTGAATGGGCGAAGAAGGAGCCTGATAACAAAAGAGCTGGTTATAGATATACTAATGGTGGGCCTGCTGGCTGTCGCCATCGTTCTACTGGCGTTGGTACTATGAATTCAGGCCCAATATTTGTTTTATGATTTATTAGAAAAATTTTCAAACTTAATATAGAGGACGGTTTAGGAAGGTCGCATCAATTTGGTGCGGCTTTTTCTTTTGGTACTTTTGAAAAAAATTAAACCATGTACCAAACCCTGCTCACCTCATTGGAGAATAATGTTTTAACAATTACGATCAACCGACCGGAAAAACTCAATGCCCTAAACAAGGAGGTATTTACTGATCTTGAAAATGTTATAAATGAACTGGAAAAGAATGACGGGGTGAGATCAGCTATTATTACGGGGGCCGGCTCCAGGGCATTTGTTGCCGGAGCGGACATTACTGAATTTGGCGGGCTGAGCAAGGGGCAGGCGGTGGCAATGGCAAAAAGGGGACAGGATATTTTTTTCAAAATCGAAAGGTGCGACAAACCGATCGTGGCGGCGGTCAATGGTTTTGCACTCGGGGGGGGTTGCGAATTGTCAATGGCCTGTCATTTTCGAATTGCAAGTGAAAATGCAAAATTTGGGCAGCCCGAAGTAAACCTTGGGTTGATCCCTGGGTATGGGGGCACGCAGCGATTGGTGCAGCTGATCGGGAAAGGAAGAGCGATTGAATTATTGATTTCAGCAACTATGATCGACGCACAAACCGCCTTGCAATATGGCCTGGTAAATTATGTTGTTAAGCAGGAGGAATTATTGTCGAAAGCAAGATCAATTCTTGAAACAATAAACACCAAGGCTCCCTTGGCAATTGCTGCCTGTATAAAAGCTGCTAATGCAGTGTATGACGAAACTGTTAATGGTTTTGATCTCGAAATAAAAGAATTCGGAGACTGTTTTGATTCAGAGGATATGAAAGAAGGTACTTCTGCATTTTTGGAAAAGAGAAAAGCCGAATTTAAAGGAAAGTAAAGTTGCCACGGGAGCACGAAGTATCACGGAAATTATATTCCCTGCACGCCGTGGCAAATCATTCAATTGCATTCTTAAATGTTATCGTCTGTCCCTTTGATGTTTTCATTTCAGCAATGCCGTTTGCGATTTTAATGTTACTGCGACCGATACCTGTATTGATCCAGGTTTTAAAAGGAAGTTTTATTCTTAGTACCCCGCCGGCTTCCGATTTTATTTTAACTTCTACCGGCACGCCGTTTTCTTTTTTTGCGGAAATAAGAAATGCACCTTCAGTTCGCAATGTTTTAAAAGAGACGTTCTTCCAATCTGTTGGTATTGCCGGAAACACCTCAATAAAATCTTTATGACTTTGTAAAAGCATTTCATGAATTCCCTGTGCAAATGC
>DASTIZ010000065.1:0-4722 GCA_035717045.1 Chitinophagaceae bacterium | reverse complement strand
GACATCCAAACAAAAAAATTTATTAAACATTAGACGGTTTTGAAATAATGTCACCATTTAGTAACGAACGAGATCTCCCGGTACTCACTTTAAGAAGAAGTGAAATAGTTTAACCCTATAACTTTTCATACACTTAGAGTATCAACGGAGACGGGCCCTTTTTCTAAAGGGCCTTTTTATTTTGGCTGGGTAAGGTAAACCTGCAGGTTCTTTACATACTCTTCAAAAGCGGCTATACCGGTTGAAGTAATCTTACAGATTGTTTGTGGGTAATTGTCCTTAAATTGTTTTATCACGTCGATATAACCGGCTTCTTTCAGCTTCTGAATCTGTACACTCAGGTTGCCGGCAGTAGCATTCGTTTTTTCTTTTAAGAAAGTAAACTCGGCTTCTTTTACACTGATAAGAAGTGACATCACTGCTAAACGCAATTGAGAATGTAATATGGGATCGAGATCTTTAAACATTCACTAAAGCCTGCTCCTTTTTATATTTACGATATTCAATTTCCATTAATATGCCCGGAATAAACCAGGCAGTTATTGCTGATAAGGCCGTTAACAAAAGATCTATTCTGATTGTTGTGTACACTGTTATTATAGAGCATACCCAGCAAAAAATTCCGCCCCAAAGCATCGGTTTGAACTTACAGGCCGCTCCTGTGATAAACGTGGGTAACCCATAAAGCATCAGGAATAGTGGTGAAACGAACTCACTGAAACGGAACGGCGCTTCCTTCCCTGTAATATTCCTGTATTCATTTGACCAGGACCCCCACTCACCAAAAATATTATTGCTGATATGGATCAAAAGAAAAATGGCTATCCCGAATCCCAGCCATATATAATCAAGATACCTGTCGTCGTAGGATACTACTTTTTTTTCCTTTTTCTCCTTGATAGAAATAAACACCTGTGGTATGATGGCAACAAGCGTAAGCAAATAAATATCAAAGGGAAGCCTGTACTCAAACTGCACCTCCGATAATCTCACTAAAGAACATATTGCTATCAGGGCTCCCCACATAATGGCACCGATACCCGTATCATGATACGAGTCTTTCGCCTTATTGATCATCATTGCGATCAGGTGAAGGCTTTCCTGCTCGGTAAGTTTCTTTTCCTGCTCCATGATCAGTTGATTTGAGTTTTTTCTTTTGCACTAAGCATGTGCCCCGGTATAATGTATGACAACAAAACTGCGAGGGCCAGCATTAACAATTGCCATTCATAAGCAACAAAAACCGACGCAACCATGATCACCAACCAGCCCCAAAGCAAAAAATAGAATGAATTTTTTACTACGTCCTCCTTTGCTTTCAGGATCATTGACTGAATAACCTGGAGGCTTTGCTCTGCGGAAAATTTTTGATTGTCTTCCATATTAACCTTTTGATAAATCAAAAAACCGAGTGCCCCGCGATTCGGAGGGCATTCTTTCAAAACAAATCTTTATTTATACTGAGATAAGAAATAAGTAACACTATTTCTCCCCCAATTAGGGTGAATGCTCGTTGCAGGTTTAAAACTTTCAAAAAGTTGCCTGGCCTTTTCAAACAACACTTTGGCTTCGTCCTTGCTTCCACCGTACTGTTCGGGAGTATAAAATTTATCCTGCCCTTCCAGCAAATAGACTCTGGGATTGTTTTGATCAAGTTTCCTGGCAGTTTCGAGTGCCTCTGCTGCTGCGGGTCCATAGGTCATAAACCGGTTCATTGGATCGCCGATCATTCGCAAGGTTGCAATCATTTTCTTCACAACGAATATTTCCGAATTGTCTTTCATTAGTTCTTCAGCCTTGCTTAATTGCTTCTCAGCTTTATCAGCATATGGATCTGTTTTATCAGCTTTTGCAGCCATCATATCACCTTCCCCTGCAACCATCAATCCGGCGCTTGCATTGCAGAAAGCAGCATAATAGTAAGCAAGCCATTGATTTTTCTCCGCATCAGCAATTCTTTCAAACGCATTGGCAAGATCGGTCAAGCCTTGTACACTTACCGTTGTATCGATAGCCGCCATTTTAGGCTCCATTGCTTTCACAAATTTTTCCGGCATTTGTGCAAATGAAAAACCTGCAACAAATATTGCTGATAAAATAAAAATTGTCTTTTTCATTGTATATGTTTTGAGTTTTTAATGATTTTTAAAATAAGCGATCAACGGCATCCTGCGATCTGTCAATACCGAAGCTGAAGAATGCACCGATATAAACGAATATTCTTGAAGGAGGCACTATTTGTTCTTTCCGTAATCCATTATACGAATATTGATACCCGTAAACCTGTTTTATGCCAAATGCGTTGCTGATAGAAAGAACATAGACCGCAAAGTTTTTTGAATCCGGCTTGCCGATAGAAGGCAAATAATTAAAAGCAACGCTAACATTGTGATAATCCTGCACCGTACCCCTATCAGCAAAATAATACCTGGTTCCATCAAAGCTGATGTTATAATAAGGACGGCCGCTTGCATAATTATAGGCTCCATTAAACTGCATTTTCCAGGCCTGGACAAACTTTTTTACCACCAGCGATGCTGTATGCTTTGCTGCAAAATTTGGGGTGATGGCGTTGGGAAAATTCAGAAAATCTCTTTTCGTATCAAGAAACGAATATGATATCCAGTAATCCACGTTCCTGATCGTTTTTTTGTCTCTCCAGAAAAATTCAAGGCCTTTTGCATCACCAAAACCATTGTTATTGATGGCTACACCATCTCTTCCGTTGGTGAATCCTGTTTTAATAAGGTCGTCATATTTTTTGTAAAAGATCTCGGCGCGAAAAGTTCTGGCACTTGATACCGTCATGTATTGGGCAACATAATGTGTTGCTTTCATAAAACCGAGCTCATTCGGCGACGGCAAATACCTTCTTTCAGGGTTTTGGTAAAAGATACCATAGGCCACGGATGCCTGAGCCCGCTTGCTTAATTTATATGCCAGGGAAAGACGCGGGGCAATATTTGTTTTGTCAAGCAGCGATGATTGCTCAAAACGGGTCCCGATTTTCGCAGCCAGAGCATTGGTGATATAGATATCACTTTCCGCAAAAACTGATTTGATATTTTCTTTTAACCTTTCGGGGAACTTTTGCCCATTATAAATCGTAAAAAGAGATTTTTGATCGCTGTAGTTGTATTCACTGCCAACCCGGATTGCAGACAATCCTTTTAACCTTCTTTCGAAAACCAGTTTCCCATTAAAATGGTTGGCATCGAGGTCGAGACGAAATTTTTTGAACTCAAGACCATTTAACAGAACTTCATTCTTATTTCCATCCTTCATTCCAGACCTGATATCATCGTCATTATTGGTATAAGATAGTCCCATGTTCAGCTTCCACATTTTACCAATGCTCTCCTTCCACGAAAGATTGTGATACATGTTTAAGTTCTTAAGAGCAAAACGATCGAGGTAGCCGGGAGAATCAATGCTGTTTACCGTAAAATCAAACCGGTTCGTAGCAAAGTATGCATAATACTTGATCATTCCCTTAGCCGAAGTTTTAATACGAAAGTTTATATCTCCATTTTGGATTTCGGGCACCCGCGAATAATCCTGTTTTTGTTTAATAATGGCAAAAGCCGGGGCGAGATTCATATAACTATAAGCGCCGCCCCACGAAAACTTTTTATTTTTTGACAATGCCTGGTACCCGCCATTCACGCCAATAATGGATAGACCCAGGCTTGCGGAAGTTCTTTCGGGAAGATCAATAGATTCAAGGATCAATGCAGAGGATAAGGCCTGTCCATATAATGCTGAATAACCACCTGTGCTGAAAACGGTTCCTTTAAAAAGAAAGGGCGAGAACCTTCCGTAGCCCGCAATATTCGGAGCCCCTCCCTGAAAAAAATTATTTACAAGCGTGCCGTCAATAAAAATCTTTGTCTCCCCTGCAGTACCTCCACGAACAAATAGGCCTTCCGTCTCGCCTACTTGTTGAGCACCTGGCAAAGTTTTTAATGCACCCGTGACATCGCCATTGGCGCTGGCCGTTGTCACGATATCGATCGGATCCAATACAGCAGCGGCTCTTTTTCTGTCACTCGCTTCAAACGTTCCTGCGCTGATCACTACAGCCGATAACTCCGTTATTTCTTCTTTGAGGACAATATCTATCGTTAATAGTCCCTGGCCAACAAGTGTGATCTTCTGCTCAAATGGCTTATACCCGACAGACGTTGCCGTGAGTAAGTATTCTCCTTTTTCACTTGTCTTAAAAGAGTATTTACCTGATGAGTCAGTGGTAGCGCCATCGTAGGTGTCCTTCAATACAATACTGACAAGCGGCAATGGGTTTTTCTTATCAGTTACTTTCCCGGTGATCGTTGTTTGCGCCCAAAGAAGGTTTGGAATCACGGCAGCCAGTATGAGAAATAAGGTTTTGGTAATTGTTCTCATGGTCATTTTTCACTTTAGGACAACAAACATAAAGTAGTTTATGATATAAACCAAATTTATTTTTGACACGAAAGGCGACCGCCGGGCCGCCATTGCAATAAAAAGATTGTAAGTTACTTAGTGCGATATTGGGGTATCAATTGATTCGCCATCTCCACCATCCTCTTAACTCCTTCTTCAGGCAAATTACCCTTTTTGAATTCACTTAATACCTCGGGAAGTTTGTTTTCCATTTCCATTAAGAAATGATCTTCAAACTCTCTCACTCTATTCACCGGGACATCTTTTATCAAACCGTTTGTTCCAAGGTAAATGATC
>DASTIZ010000064.1:0-2333 GCA_035717045.1 Chitinophagaceae bacterium | reverse complement strand
ATGCAATATTGTATATGAGCAACCCCCTTGCGTCAGTGCCGATATAAACTTCTCCATTATTGTTAATACTAATACATCGTGAATGTATCTCAAATGATTCGCCGGAGTTCTTGGATTGGTAAGATATAGGAGTGAACGTTTTACTTGTCCTGTTGAAATAACTCAGTTTGGTATCACCGGCTATATATAAATTGAGATCTTTGTCTTCCGCAATTGCGCGAATTCTATTTAATCCTAAACTATATGCCTCCTCTTGTGTTGAATAATGCACCACTTCTGAGCCGTCAAAGGAGCAAAGGCCCTGGGCAGTAGAAAACCACATCAAACCGTCTTTAGAAAAGTAGAAATATTCGGATGAAATAGTAGGCATAAAAGGATGGCTGACTGCCTTAAAAACGGGAAGATCAAAAACGTTTTCTTTAATGTGGAGTTGGCTAAAACCCTGGCAAAAGCGTAAAATGCTTATCAAAAATATAAACAGTTTCACTTTATTTTTTTCAAGTTATTTATAAGATAGCCTCGATGGAAAGTTAATGATGCAAGGGTGATTGCTATAATTTTGCTTCTTCTAATTTAACAATTAATTGTTTCAATTAACATCCTTACCACACAATTGGGCTTTCCTGTTTAATGGTTGAACGGAATTTATTGGCAGCTGGGTGGAATAGACCTGGTTGTTTAGTCGTGTCGACAACTTATCATATCGGATCAGTCAACTGTGCATTGGACCATGTATAAACCGTACCTTATATTTAGTTTGCAAATCGGGAGACACATTCCGAAAACTTGCGATGAAAACCCCTTCTTGCATTGTCAAATCTATCTGTGGCCTGCTGCTTTTTTATTTGCAGAGCTGTCAGAAAGTGCTGGACAGAGTTCTTGATCCGGCAAATGGTCCACAAACCAAATGTGCTATTGCTAAAATTATACGGTCGGCTGAAGATGTGGGCACTATTACTTACAATGCAGTGGGCAAACCTGTGACTGTAACATATCCCAGGCAGGGTTACAATTATAACTGGCACTATTTCAAATACGACGATCACGAAAGACTTCAGGAATACAGGGTAGAGCTACAGCCAGGTCTGGACATTGAACTACATCGTTATGCATACGATGAAAGTAACAGGGTGATTGCTGATACAGGAACCTTCACCTTGACCGGATATATTGTTATTCTCTCCACCTTCGAATACGATTCCAGGAATAGAATTATAAAAGAAAACCAGGAAATCATCGACATAGAAGAGGGATCAACGCCATCTGAAATCGACCCTGTTTTCTACCAATACGATGAAAGAGGAAACCTGATAAACCCTTTTCCTCCCGGAGATCCTGTATCGTACGACGATAAAATCAGTTTTCGCAGAACCAATAAAGTTTGGATGCTGATCGAAAGAAATTATAGCTTGAACAATGTTACCGGAGTGTCGGGTTATAATGAACATTCACTACCGCTGACATTTACCAATTACGCATGGTTCCTTGGAGTGTCGATTACTGGCATCGAGTATGAATGCGAATGATTTCCTAAGTCTAAATGCGTCTGAGGACGCTGCACCCAGTAAAAATTTCAACGCATGAAATGGTATGCAATTACAATGTTATTGGTTTCGCCGGCCTTCTTGTCGGCCCAAAAAACTCTGCTCATTCATGAAGATCTGAGTAGTAATGCCGGGAAGATGAAGGTGAAAATGGGAGTACAGGCGAGCAAGGTATGGAAGCTGAAATTTGGTGAATACGCTGTAACGCGCACCAAAGGCGGTTGGGAAAAAAGTTCGTCCAAAAGTAATTTTTTTGGTACCAGGTCAGAATCTACTACTACCAGCAAATTTTCATTCGATCTTGTCAACGCGAAAAAGGATGTGGTAAACGTTAACGCACAGACTAACACTTTTATTAAAGAGAAAAATGCATATCAGCTCTTTCCCAACTTTGGAGTGGGCGAAGATGAAGTGTTGCAGGCCGACAATAATTTTACGGCATTTATGCATGTGAACGGCGATACAAGCGTTATTTGGGCGTTGTTTCTAAATGTAACAACTGGTACCGAGGCAACGAATAAGACGGAAGGGTTTTTGACTAATAGTCAGCGAAAAATCGCCGTCTCCTGGGTGAGCTCGAATGAAAAGGAAGAAAAGCAAGGTATACCTGCAATGGGTTATGAGTTCACAGAAGCAGGGAAACCGCTGTCAGCTGTACAATATTATGGGGGTGGCTTATTGGGAATGAACAAGATTTTCGTGTGGTTACATCCAAACAACGACGATCAAACAAAATTGATCCTCGCTGGTGCAATGACTGCAATCCTCCAAGTCAGAGCAGGTGGACCG
>DASTIZ010000063.1:0-20074 GCA_035717045.1 Chitinophagaceae bacterium | reverse complement strand
TCGAATATCCTGTCACGATCACTGAACATCGAGACTATTAATCTCGGATTCAGTGGAAATGGAAAGATGGAAAAGGAACTCGCCGAGGCCCTTTCAGAAATTGATGCCTCCTGTTATGTGATCGATTGCGGAGGAAATCTTACTCCACAGCTTGCAAAAGAAAGAACAATGCCGTTTATCACGTATCTGAAAAAGCAAAAACCTGGTGTGCCCGTTTTACTGGTGGAACACCTCATATTTCCAACAACACGTTTTGTGAAGGAGACGAAGCTAAGAATCGACAGCATCAACAACGCATTCAAATCAGCTTACACCACGTTGAAGAAAGAAGGCATGAAAGGACTATATTATTTGCCGGCAAAGGACCAGATAGGCGATGATGGCGAAGCCACGGTAGACGGCGCACACCTCACAGATGTTGGATTCATGCGGATGTCGAAACAAATGGAACAGATACTGAAGGTGATACTTAATACATCGAAGAAATGAATTTTAGATGGGTCGCAATATCAGCTCTCATAGTGTTTGCGGCATGCGGTACAGATCAGCTGCCTACCAGAAAGCGGCCGTTAGATGTTTGGGTAATACGTTCGGTGCTCGACAGGCAACCGCGAATTCTTACAATCGCGCTCGATACTAATTGCTACGTTGCCTATGATGTGGCTCGCTGCACGCTGCACAAAGTTTGGAAAGGTGGCATCATATTGCAGGGAGCGGCATACACTAACCAGCCTAACCTGCAACCGGTATCGTGGGGGTCGTCGTATTCAGACACATTAATGAATAAATGGAAGATCGAAGTTGATGGAAAAGCAGATAATTTTCATGCAATAAATAAAGGCTACCAGTTCAGGCGCGATCGGGTAAACCTGAAATTTGCAATCGTAACATCTTCGAATGATACCGTACAAATTGAGGAAAGTCCTGAATTTATCACAGACAACGAAGGGAGACCAGGACTGGAAAGAAAGTTCAAAACAACCAATGTTCCGGATGGAGTGAAGGTTTCTACCACAAATGGGAAAAGTGCTTTTGTATTGAAAAGTAATGGCACATCTCAGCTTACAACATGGTTCAATGTGATTACGCATATTGACGGATCTCCAAAATACCGCTCTGACCACACGGGTCTCAACTATATGGAAAAAAGTGACTGCTTCACGTGCCATGAAGTAGACAGGCAGAATGTGGGTCCGTCGTTTCAACAAATCGCCGCACGCTATAAAAGTGATGAAACCATTATCGGCAAATTGGTGGCCAAAGTGCAGACCGGTGGGTCAGGCGAATGGGGCAATTCAGTCATGACCAGTCATCCGCAACTTGCCGAAGGTGAGATCAGGACCATGCTGGATTACATCTTCACATTAAAATCCGATAAGAGAGAAGAGGATATCGAAAACAATCAAACTGAAGATGCGCCACCCGCGGCTAATACGTCGCCGGGCGACGGAGCTCCTTTACAAGGTTTACATCCATCCTTTGATCTTACGACAATCCGCAAATTTAATTTCAGGCCAAGGGTAGGAGGGTTAGCGTTCTTGCCTGATGGACGCCTGGTGATCTCAACATGGGATTCGATAGGAGGAGTGTATCTCATCGATAATGTTGAGACTGGCGATACAAACAAGATCACCGTAAAACGATTTGCAGCAGGGCTCGCAGAGCCGTTGGGACTAACAGTGGTAAATGGTGAAATATACGTGCTGCAGAAACACGAATTGACGAAACTTATCGATCACAATGGTGATGACGTTGCCGATGAATATGCATCGATATGCAATAGCTGGGGCGTAACGGCCGACTTCCACGAATTCGCATTTGGCCTCCTTTTCAAGGATGGGTATTTCTATGCAACAACGTCGATGGCAATGAGGCTGATGTCTAATGAAAAACAACTGCCCGACAGAGGCGCCGTTTTGAAAATCGGAATGGATGGCAGCTATGAGAAAGTGATCTATGGCTTGCGTCAACCTAATGGCATCAACTATGGACCCGACAATACCATATTCATTACCGATAATCAGGGACAATGGTTACCTGCAAGCAAGTTGATTCATGTAAAGCCAGGAGAGTATCATGGTATGCGCTGGGGTCATCTTGATACACTCTCAGAACCTCCGCCCATGGCGATGCCGGCTATATGGATGCCGGAAAACGAAGTGGCCAATTCACCGTCTCAACCTGTGTTAGTACCTGCTGGGCCTTATAAGGGCCAGATGCTACACGGCGATGTTACGGCCGGAGGTATACAGCGCGATTTTATTGAAAAGATAAATGGTGAGTATCAGGGTTGCGTATTCCGCTTTACCCAGGGTTTGGAGACAGGAGTGAACCGCTTATGTTTTGGAAAGGACGGAGCATTGTATATCGGAGGTTTGGGACTTGTTGGAGGATGGAGCTACAATGGCAAACAGTGGGGCCTGCAGAAAATGAAATATAATGGTAAGCCTGCATTTGAGATGCTTGCGATAAGGGCCGTGCCCAACGGATTTGATATCGAAATGACAATGGAAGTAGCACCTGACGCAGAAAGCCAACTTAAAAAACTCGCCATCCAGCAATGGTGGTATAAGCCATCGCCGGATTACGGCGGACCTAAAATGGACGTCGAACAACTTAAAATCAGTAAGCTAACGATATCCAATAACCGAAAAATTATTCATATTGAATTGGATGGGCTGAGAAAAAATCATGTGATTTACTTTCATTTACCTAAGATGAAAAGTAAATCCGGCCAGGATATCTGGACGACCGAATCGTGGTATACGCTTAACAATATTCCGGGGTAACGTTTCGAACACCATTAACCGGCATTAAACACTTGTTGAAGCCAGTTTGTATCTTCTTTTTGCCAAAAACGAAAAAGCCGCTTCACCAACAGGAATAAAAATCGGACTGATAAACAAAAGCAAAGAGCCTAACAGGATCCTGGTTGGAGTTGAAAGTGCAGCGCCAGGTGACATCGATGCTATAAGAACAATAAAGAATAAATAAGACAAGGGATTATAAAGAATCATCGTTCGGAATGCTTTGAAGCCTGCGAGGATTTTTCCATCAACCACCACATGCAATTTATCTTTGAGTTGTTCCGTTGTAAGGCCATGGCGATTTTCCGCCGATTGAAATGCAGTCCACCTGAAGTAATTATCAACATCAAATTTTTTCATCAACGATTTCATTTTTTCATGAAATGGAGAGTCGCCGTCATACAGAACTTTGATTGGATTTGTTGGCCATGGCATTATCGCAACATAAGAAACGACCAGCATAGGGAAAAACCAACCATATGTTCTACCTGTAAAGAAAGAGAGTGCAAAGTGAAAGGCAATACCAAGAAATATGAACAACGACGTCAGCCGGTTTGAAAGAGCCAGGGCCGCGAGCGTGGTTTCAGCGGCAATGGTAAGCCAGCACATAGCTTTCGCAAAAACCATCGGGGGGAAAAGAGCAGCCAGCTTTTGAAAGATCGGAATTGGCAACTTGTTCATCCAATAGTCCATAAACAGTCCCGTTTGCCAATCGGGCTCCATCAATTTATTCAAAGCAGCGCCAATATAGAGAACCGCGAACTGGTACCTGATCCATGACGATTTGTTTTGCCCGGGCATTTGAAGTCCCACGAGCAAAAGAATGAAACTTGTAAATAAGAAATTATTTGAGTAGCTACCTTTCGCACTCAGTATCGACAACAAAATGCTTGAGCCTGCAACAAGAGAAAAAGTTTTTACATGCCTGTTAAACAGAATACCTAGCGCTGATCCATAAAGACCAACCTGCAGGATCTTTTGGATAATTACCGGATGTCCGATCTCGTCGAAAATAGCAAGAAAAGGGAGGTAGGGCTCTCTGAAACGGAGAGTTGACCAGAAAAATAAACTTTTAATGATCAGGAAAATCGCAAATGCTTTTGAAACAACAACCACGTGCGGTGGTAGTCCGCTTAAATTATTTCTTAGAGGATTCCACGAGGATGACCAAAATCGATGAATCAATGCTGATACTGCCATATCTCCTGGGGTTTACCATTAACGCTATAAGTAACTTCAACACTTGCATGTTCGTTTTTTCCGTAGGTTGTTTCATATTGGGTGATGATATCTAAAATATGAGCCGGAGTTCTGTCGTCATATCCGTACCTGAAGAACCTGTACCGTTTTTGAATATCAGATTCAGTGAGTTCTCTTCCCTCACTTATCACCTTTACTTTAAAGTTTGTAATTGCATCGTTGGGAGCCGAACAAAAATATCTTGTGGGGTGAAACCGTGCATAAACAATAGCGCCAGTCTGAAACATCAGGACTGCCAGTGCAATAACAATTCTCAGATGCTTCCATGGACCCATAGATACCTCTGTTTTTGTTATGATTTGCCGTTGAGATCTGCCTAATTTAACGGTTTTTGCTTTTCTGAACCAATTTATAGCGACCTCGCTAATTTCGCGAATCCGCCTGCTAATGGCCTAAGTGACTTTCCAGAAAAGTAACAGCATCGGCATAAGTTTGATCGATGATTTTCTGGTCCACGCCGGCTAATCCATGTTCTGCTCCTTTTACACGTACCAGGCGATGATCAACGTGATGCTTCCTGAATGCTTCG
The DNA here is from genome assembly GCA_035717045.1 of Chitinophagaceae bacterium. Lineage (GTDB taxonomy): Bacteria > Bacteroidota > Bacteroidia > Chitinophagales > Chitinophagaceae > VBAS01. Next base: position 15,478 of record DASTIZ010000063.1, on the reverse strand, counting down.
GCCATCATTTCTGATTGTTCATAAGGCACATCGGTGTCATTGTCACCATGAATCAGCAATGTAGGCGGGTAATTCGCGGTTACATTTTTTACGGCCATATATGGAAAAAATTTCTTTGGTTCTTTCTTTGGATCCCATCCGGAGACTGCTTTGGGCCACAGCCCCTGCTGACGGCAAAATTGATAGAACGCGTAACCATCTCCATTCCGCTCACGGGAATCGGAAACCGCTTTTCCGGAAACCTGTTTGAAGGCCTCCTCACGGGAAAGTTTGCTCTCATGGTGTCGTGGGTATGGACTAGGTTCACTGTACCAGGGGCCTACAAGGTCGCCATAGCCATACAATGACACAAGCACCTGTGGTCGCGGCTTCACACGAAAGCCTGCGGTAAGGGTGAGGTATCCTCCTGCTGACCCGCCAACTACAGCAATTCGGTCTGGATCCGCATGGAACAGCCTTGGTCCTTCCTTACGTATCCAACGGAATGCATCTTCCACATCCTCGATTATCAGCGGCAATTGCGTTTCCGGAGCAAGCCGGTAGTCGATAGAGATCAGCACATACTCATTTCTTCGGCACGCTTCTACAAGCCACGCAGGCACTCCTTTACGGTTGCCCATGATAAGGGCGCCACCGTGAATCCAAACCACTACCGGACGCTTTTCCCCGGCAGCTGGGTAAACATCAGCCATTATATTCAATTCACCTGCTTGCTTGTAAGCATAAGTGACAATTGAATCTGCGGAAGGAGGAGCCGCATAATTTGGTGTATTGCATAGCAGCAGACCAGGCAATACTATAGACAGAAAATTCACGATCTGACGGTTGAATGAGGTAGTAAGTTATCAAAATAAAAATCCAACGACAGCCAAGCACATTAAAATTTTTTCAGCAACAATTCTTTACGGCTTCGTGCCACATTCACAACACTTCCATCACTCATCACCACATACCCACCTTCTCCTCTTACGTATTTCGTCACCTCATTGAGGTTCACAAGATGCGAATGGTGTACACGAATAAATGAAGAGAAATCCTGCAACTGTGCCTCAACTTCCTTTAACAAACGACAGGCGATAATTTTGCTTTTGTTTTTCAGATAAATGTGCGTGTAGTTATCGTCGGCTTCGCAACGTAAAATGTCGTGACTGTCGAGAAGCTCAAAACCTTCAATGGTTGGCACTGCCATTTTGGTAAAGTCGTTTCCGTGATTATGAACATGGTGTAATAACAATTCCAACTGTTCGATCGACGGCAGGCGCTTTTGTGCACGCATCTTCTGTACTGCGGCAACCAACTCTTTAGCCATAATTGGCTTAAGAAGGTAATCCAGCGCGCTAAATTTGATTGCTTTAATGGCATATTGATCATAGCTGGTAACGAATATGACGCAAAAAGGTATTTCCCCGAGATGTTCAAGCAATTCAAAGCCATTCATCGCCGGCATCTCCACATCAAGAAATAGGAGGTCAGGTGACAAATCATTAAGTGCCTTTAATGCTGCTGTGGCACTCGTAAACCTATCCATTACCTGCACGTCGGGACAATTTTCCTCTAAAAGGATCGATAATGTGTCAAGACAGTGATTTTCGTCGTCAACTAATATTGATTTAATCATATACAACAGGGAGCTTAATAATTACTTCAGTTCCACCAGGATTCCCATCTGGTTGCACAATATCGTTAACTACAATGGATGCATGGACAAGACTTTTTTGTTTCATCAACGCGATCCGATCGGCAGTAATACGCATTCCCATGGATCTATGTGTATTCCCGTCTCTGTTTTTAATTTGCGCTGCATGGTTGCGGCCTATTCCATCGTCATTAATCATGCAGCATAGCGCATCATCTTCAATAAATAGTTTAATATTCAAATGCCCCTTTTCCTCTTTGTGCATAAGTCCATGCCAGATGGCATTTTCCGTGAAGGGTTGAATAACCAGAGGCGGAACTTTTATCATGGCGTCATCCACTCCTCCGTCCAGCGTGATCCGAAAGTCGAATCGCTGCTCAAATCGCAGTGCTTCCAGCTCAAGATAGAGTTGTAAAGCTTCGAGCTCGTTTGCTAACGGAATTAAAGGCGACTGTGAATTCAGCAGGATTAACCGAACGAGTCGGGAAAACTTTGCCAGATATTCAGATGCCTGCGTCTTATTATTTTGAAGGATAAAACGGTTAATGGAATTAAGAGAGTTGAATATGAAGTGGGGGTTCATCTGTGCTCGCAATGCCTGCATTTCCAATTCTGTCTTTTGCTGCTGTAATTCGGCCACTTGCTTTTCCTTTTCTGATCTCTCGAGTCGAAGACGGAATTTTTGATTCATGCGCCAACGAATAATGCCGTATAAAAGTGCGAAAACGAAAATAACTGCGGGTACACGAAACCACCACATGCTCCACCACGGCGGCACCACAACAACATTAACACTTCTCTCAGCCGATACACCTTTGCTGTTAATTGATTTAACCCGGAAGATATATTTTCCAGGTGGCACATTGAAGTATACAGCTTTTCGATCTGAACCCGCCCGGTTCCACTTCTTATCATACGCTTCAAGCATAAAATAATGGCGATTACTTTCCGGTTCAGCAAAGTCTATTCCAGCGAATTCAAACGTAAACGAGTTTTGATTATGTCGCAGTTGTATACTGTTGACATTTGAAAGAAGATCTTTTACCGGACTTGTGTTATCGGCAAGACGAAAACTTGAGAAAATGATCTGGGGAGGTATGTTGTCCTGACTTAACTGTTGTGGAAAAAACTTCAGATATCCTGAATAGTTGCCGAAATACAATTGTCCCTCGTTCCCTTGATAAATCGAGCGGTGGCACAATGTGTTACCATTCACTCCAAATGTTTTGCCATATTGACGTACTAATTGCCGCTCGGGGTTTAGTTTGAATATCCCATTCTCAGTTCCCAGCCACAGATTTTTTTCGCTATCCTCAAGCAGGGAACGGACTTTGCTGAAATTTGTTCCAAGTCCGCTATCAAGGTGACGTATAAAAGTGTGTTTCGATTTGTCGTACCGGAAAAGTCCTTCATCGCCTGCTACCCAAAAACTGCCGCTTTGATCTTCGCAGAAACTTTGTATGCCGTACCCTTTTAGAAACGTCTTAAAAGTTCCGTCCGATTTATTTAATTCATGCACATCTCCAACCATTGCGCATCCAATCCACATCTTTCCTTCGCGGTCCTCGAGAACAGAGGTGACGATGTTTAAATTCTGTGAAGTAGTATCCTCCGGGTGAAAGATGTAACGGGAAAAAGACCCGTTATCTCGATTCATGAGATTCAGGCCTTTAAAAGTTCCAACCCAAAGATTGTCGCTTCTGTCTTCGTATATGTTAACGACAAAGTTGCTGCTTAGGCTTTCTTTATTCTCCGGCACGTTACGGTAATGTATGAATTGGTTACTTTGCCTATCCCATAAGTCCAAACCGCCTTCGCTGCCCACCCATATGCGTCCCGACCGGTCCCGTTTTAATGCCACTACAAAATTGCTGCTCAACGAGCCCTTGTTATGAGGCTGGTGAGTATAGTTCGTCACGTCGCCTGATTTTCGCTGGACGATCAGACCTTCTGTAGTTGCAGTCCATAATGTACCATCCGGCTCTTCGAAAAAAGAAAAAACGCATGCACCTTTAGTTTTCTGATAAGCGATATCGCGCTGACGCGGATTTAGTCGATAAAGATTGCCGTTAATAGTACTTATCCATAGCACACCTTCCCTTGAAGTGTAAGCGGTCCAAACCTCCCGATCTGTAAATGCCCCTGCCGTATCTTTCTCCAACTCGTAGTGGGTTGTTTTGTGAGTTACCGGATCGTAGTTATTTAATCCCGCGCCAACCGAGCCTATCCAGATTGTCCCGCTAACATCCTCGGTAATGAAGGTGATATGATCGTACCCGAGTTCCTTCCTGACTTCGGGTCGACTTAGCTTTTCAGGATTCGCCGGATCGTAACGATAACGCGTAAAAGTTCCTCGCAACTTATCCATTATGTGCAATCCATCACCTGCGGTACCAATCCAAAAATTCCCCTTGCTATCTTCAAATATTGCCCGCACTTTATTATTGATGAGGCAATGTGGATCTTTGGGATTGCTGAGGTAACGTATAAATCTTCCAGTCTGTTTGTTTAACCTGTTCAACCCTCCTTCATTTTTTCCCGCAACATCATCGATATAGGCATTGCCGGTTCCAATCCATAATTCTCCCTGCCGGTCTTCGTAAATAGCGCGAACCTGGTCGCAGCTGAGACTGTTTGGGTCATCGGAGTTTGAGCGGTAATGTATAAATGTTCCTGTATGCGCATCATAACGGTCCAGACCAGCGTCAGATCCCACCCAAAGTGTTCCCTCATGATCAACCAACAGTGCTGATACATTATTGGATGCCAGGCTTCCCGCATTTGTGGAATCGTGACGGATATGCGCAAAAGTGCTTGTGCGCGGATCAAAACGGTCCAATCCAAGTCCGCCAAATGTAGCTATCCATATGATGCCTGAAGAATCAACTGCTATCGCTTCAAGAGCGTTTGTTGCGAGCGTATTGCTGTCGTCGTCGAAGTTTTTGTAATGCACGATTTCATAACCGTCGTACCGAAACAATCCTTTTTTCGACGCAAACCACATATAGCCTTGCTGGTCTTGCACAATCCCTGTGATATGCATAAATGTATTGCCATCAGGAGGCGCAACCCTGTTGAAATAAATTTTCTGCGCGCAGATGACACTGTTGCTCACCAGCAAGATGATCATCAATGTCGAATATATCATACCCTTTTTCATTGTAAAAGGTAGTTAATGGGAAATGTAAATGAGAGTAAAGCCGATCGGGTATGCTTCCTATGGTGTTCTGGGGGACAGTATTATTAATACATAGGTATGTTCCTTTAAAGTTAATCTTTAACTGAAAGCCATCTATCAATTCTCATAAATATAATTCTCGGTATTAGTACTTTATAACTCCAGGCGGTAATTGGGTCAGTTCGCTGGTATGCTGCAGGATCCAATGGGTAGTTGGTAATTGATTATTCCGAAAAAACAGAAGTGAAATTCATGATTGATACATCATTCTTAACACGATTCTGCCTCCAGCCACTCTTTCCCGCCTGCTAAATACCAGTAATCCCCTCCAACTACTTATTGCTGCTAGGGTTCCGTGCGCTCCTGTTCTACTTTTATCCCGAGCTCGAAAACACGAATGACACACATCTAAAAACTAAAACAATGAAAAGGACTATTTTATCAATCGCAATGTTTTTGATGATAGTTTCATCAAAAAATTCTTCCGCACAAAACAGCGGTGATGTTGCGTTAAAGCTTCCCGGTTTAGTAACCGCTCTTTCTTCAGAATCCGAAATGAATACACGAGAAATAAGTGTAACAGCTGTAAATGTAAGGGCGAAGAGAGATTTTGACCGCTCTTACAAAAAAATTCCGGATGTAAAATGGTTTAATTCTGAGAACGGTTCATTTGCAAGTTTCGTTTCTGACGGAACACATACAAAGGTTGTTTATGACACTAAGGGCCGTCGTGCATACGCAATTGTTTCTTACATTGAAGCAAAGCTTGATCGTGATGTCAGGGCTCTTGTAAAGAGCACATATTACGATGCCACTATCATCGGGATACACCAGTTTGAATTCGACCACAAGACAGTTTATGTAATCAAAATGCTGGATCAACAGTCAACGCCTCTGACTTTGCAAGTCTGCGATGGACAAATGGAAGACATTACAACCCATGCCAAAAAATGACTTAAATCTTCTGTTGTGCACCATTTAACCTTGACATTTTAAATCAAAAATTATGAAAGCACAATTAAAGTCAATGCTGCATCTTATAGAGTAGATTTCTATCTTATAGAGTAGATTTCTTATTCTTGCCGGATGCAAAAAAGAAGATAGTTCTGTTTTACTTTTCAGTTCATCTTCTCCACCGCTTACGTCGACTGCAGTTGTGTCTAGCACAAACCCCTAATGAGCCTTCATACGGGCTCACTCGCTTCTCAAACTGTTAACCGGGTTCATCAATGCTGTTCTCAGCGATTGGTAACTCACCGTAACCAACGTAAGGAATATTATTGCCACGGCGGCAATAATGTATACCTCAGCTCCAATGTTCACACGGTATGCAAAGCCATCAAGCCACGCATTCATCGCAATCCATGAAACCGGAAATCCGATGAGCATCGAAATAATGATCAGCACAATAAAATCTTTCGACAACATCACCATCACATTACTTACTGATGCACCCAAAACTTTCCGTATCCCTATTTCTTTTGTACGTACTTCTGCATTGAAAGTAGCGAGCCCGAATAATCCGAGGCACGAAATGATAATTGCCAGTGCTGCAAAGTATTTTGATATCACCGACACACGCTGTTCAGAAATATATTGCGATTGATACAGTTCGTCAAGAAACCTGTACTCAAATAAAAATCCGGGATTGAATTTCTTATACAGCTCTTCAATACTTCCAATGGTTTCCCTTTCCTTTCCGGGTGCAATTTTCACCATGAAGGTAGATGTTCTGGAAGGTTCGAAATTGAACACGACCGGTGATATAGGTTCGTGCAGTGAAGAAATATGAAAGTCTTTAAGCACACCGATAATTGTTTTGTCTTCTCCCCACAAGTTAACTTTCGTACCTATTGGGTCCTTTAATCCCATAAGCTTTATTGCGGTTTCATTAAAGATGAGTCCCTGGCTTTCCGTGCCGTATGCTCTTGAAAATGATCTTCCCTTGATAAGCTGCATGCCAAGTGTTTCTATAAAGTCATAGTCTACCTTTCGAATGGCAAAATCAATCATTACATCAGGAGATTTTCCGGGCCAGTTAATTCCATAAGTAGATGAGCCATTTCCTTTCTGCATTATATTCTGTTCTACGCTTGATGCATTTACCACGCCGGGAACCTTTTTCAATTCAGCTATAAAAGATTCGGCATTGTCGTTGAGTTTTCCTTCTTTGTTGAAATGGATGACATTCGATTTATCGTACCCGATATTCTTGGATTGCACATATTTCACCTGCTTAACAATTACCATTACCCCCACTATCAATACGATGGAAAGCATAAACTGAAATACTACAAGTCCTTTTCGTGCAAGCAATTCGGGAACAGACTTTTTTATGTTTCGTTTAAATACGCTTACAACTTCAAGTGCCGACATATAGAATGCCGGATAACTGCCCGCGAGAATTCCAGTAATAAGCGTTGTAAGCAGCGCCAGTAAAATAATTTTTGGATCAACCTCTATACTTAAATGTTTGCCTGTGATATCATTGAAATACGGCAATACCAGCACCACCAGTATCATAGCTGTTACCATTGATAGGAGCGCCATGATCAGCGCTTCTGTCAGGAATTGCAGTATCAGTGCTTTCCTGGTAGACCCGATAGCTTTTTTAATTCCCACTTCTTTGAGCCTGCGTGAAGCCTTTGCCGTGGAAAGATTCATGAAGTTGATACATGCTATCACCAATATAAACAGGGCGACTAATGAAAATAGTCTCACATATTCAATTCTTCCACCTGACTGTATACCGTTCTCGTAGTTGCCGTACAGGTAGGCACTTGAATACTGTCTTACGGATATTGTGAATTCGTTATCCCTTAGATACTTGTTGATAAATTTTTCAATCTTGCTGTTAAATTGCGTGATGTTCGTGCCATTTTTCAATAGCAGGTAAGTATCAGGGCCGGTGTTCCACCATTTCTGCAAATTCGGGAAGAGATCGTAATACATAAGATCCCAGGAGGCCGCGAAGTTGAAGTTCATTGAATTGTTGCCGGGTAGGGGAGCGAACACGCCGGTAACTTTTGATGTTTGTTTCTTTCCGAAAATTTCCCAGGAAATGTTTTTGCCAATCGCTTTGTCAGTTGCTCCAAAGAGCGAAACTGCGACTTTTTCCGACAGAACAATACCCTCTTTGTTTGTCAATACATTCTGAGGCTTTCCATGTATCAGCGGAAACGAAAATATTTCAAAAAAGTCTGTGTTCGTAAATATGCCGGATGTGTTTACCACTTTATCTTCGAAGCGGATGGGTATTTTGATTCCGTGCTTCTCAAGCGACATAACAGGGGAGGCGCTAATCACTTCCGGCAAATCTCTTTCCATTGCCTCTGCCAGTGGACCTTGGGTTCCTTCATGAATGATCACGCTTCCATTCTCAGTGTTTTTTTCTATTACCTGGTAGAGTTGATTGCCGTGTTTGTGAAACCTGTCGAATTTCAATTCGTCGGTTACCCATAGGTAGATCAGAAACGTGCAGGCGAGCCCGGTAGAAAGACCAACAAGGTTAATTAAGAACGAACCTTTGTGCCTCAAGATGTTTCTATACGCGATGAGCATGTTATGTCTGAACATATGATCCGGAATTTACTCCGGTAAAGCCAACCTGGTGCCGTAATTACATATGGTTGTAATTCAACATGCTGTATTTTACGCAGGTGCCGGAAAGTGTACGGTTTTGATATAATGTACGGTTTCTGTGAACAAGGAGTGAAGAAGCTGTCCTCCCGATTATTTTCATTTTGCCAAACATTCATATTCCAGTGATATTACGCCATAGACCAGGAAGTAAGGCGCCTGGTCGTCATTAAATGCAAGTGGCAATCCATATTGATTATATGACGTTACACCAGGACGGTTGTTCATGCTGTAATCTCTTTGAGTGAACATCCACACCTTGTTTGTTCTAAGGAAATTTACTTTATTATCGTAAACAAACGTTTCTCCATCGACGTTTCCAAACGCATCATAGTTAAATAAAAATGGATCAGCTTCTTCATCCGCAGGATTGTGATCTACCTCTATAATATGTCTTGTTATTTTTACAATTCGACCTTTTGAGTCATACAGAATACTATCTATTTCTGTCCATTGACCAGCGATACGTCCCCGCGTCGTGTCTCTTACAATAATACCATTGTCGTAAGCGTACGTATGCTTAAAGTAATAGTCATCCGGCTCGCGGCTATAATCTGCCCGGTACTCAATCAGCCGGTGGTGATCGTCATATGAAAAATAAAAAAGAGCCACGCCTGCACTACTTCCTTCAAAATCGAAAATCACGCTGTCGGGATCGTTGTGATCATTATAATAAACGATCCCTGTTCTTACATCATCAGAAAAATCACTTCTCATAAAAATTTTGACAATCCTGCAATTACTTACAACGCTGTTGTCTGAATGAGAAATGTGATCAGCAATTTTTCGACATCCGGTAAAAGGAATCAAAGAAATGAAACCGATCACAACTATTATGTTCATTATCTTTCTCATAAAACGTTAGTTGTAGTGTGTATTCTGTAAAAGAACTTATATAAATATCGCGTCTTAAAGCATATATCCAACACGTAATCCGAAATATCTGTTTTTAAACTTACCATCTCCTTCTCCCGGATCTACAGCATTGGTTAATCCTGTATTGTAGTTAAACGACACCATCATACCTCCCTTACCGACAAATCCGGTAACAAAGTTTAACGCTGCATCAAAGCGTCTGAAATCCTTGTCTTTGCCGAACTTAATTTTATCGCTTCCCGATTCTGTTCCCCAGCTCCATTTGTCTTTGCCCGATAATCCCATATTAAGAGCAGGGCCCGCGCCGATGAAAAATTTTCCGTTCCTCAGCTTTAGGTTATAAGCCACATTTAACGGCACCTCGAGATAATTTGTCGTGAGTTTGTCGTTCATGCCGTCTTCGTTAAGCTTTCCGCCTTTCTGAACAAAGTTTAAAGCTGGCATGAAGCTGCCTGATGAACCGAGCGGGATATCAGCCAAAAGACCGACTGTTATACCCGTTTTACCTTTGGAAGTTACGGACACTGACTGTGCTTTTATTTTATAACTGGCAACGGTTGCACCGGCGGTAAATCCCAGCCGTGCCTTCTGGGCATACACATGTCCGATTAATATGATTGTACCGCATGTGATAAGACAAAAAAGCTTTTTCATGACTTAAGAGTTTAGGTTATGATTTGAAATGCACCCAAACTTATCGTTCATTGTTTCGCAAAGCGAATTGAGAAATGCGTCGGATTCCCGCCAAATTGCATTTATTAAGGATAAGACCTCGCCTGGCGTCAGTTGTAAGTTGAAATCGCACACTTTAAGGCGTTGCGACAGATTTTTACGGAAATTCCTTAATCAAAGTTTAGAAATTACTATAAGACGATAAAATTGGCAATTGGTTAATCATACGATCCCTTATTCATACCTTAGGGGTAGTCATTTTTTTGAAATATCATGTTGTAGACGCACCTTAAACTCATTAACATATGAAACGGATATTCTTCATTTTCCTGCTGATACCTTTTGGAAGTTTTGCGCAAACAGAAAAGTTTGTTGTCGACGCGCTGGTAAAGCCAAAAACTCCGGAGCGTGTAATCACAGTCGGTGGCCCTTCTGCAAATATCCAGGGGTTTAGCAACCAGGCCATTCAAACCGCTGTTGATGCGTTGCCTCACGAAGGAGGTACGGTGAAATTGGAAGCCGGAGAGTATAAAATGATGGCGCCAGTACGCCTGAAGTCCAACGTAAAGCTTATCGGGTCGGGGGATAAAACTGTTCTGAAAAGAATTGATGGGTATCATTCAAAATTTATCATCGATGCAGATTATGGCGAGCTGAAGGTAACCGTTGAAGATGCGTCGGGGTTTAAACCCGGAATGAGTATCCAGATAACAGACAAGCCTAATTCAAGTTGTTGGGATGTAACTACTGCAATTATAACAGACATTGTAAAGGATACACTTTACTTCGATACTTATCTTATCAGGGATTACGATGCCGAGGCAAACGGTATGGTTACAAATGCCGGATCATGTGTTTCTGTGCACAATGCGGAAAATGTATTCATATCAGATTTTACTATCGATGGCAATAAAGAGAAAAATGATCTTCTGGATGGATGCAACGGGGGAGGAATAGTGATCATAAAATCGAAGAATGTGACGGTCGATAAAGTTCATGTTGATAAATTTAATGGCGAGGGAATAACATGGCAGATAACAGAAAATGTTACTGTTCGTAATTGCGAGATAAATGGATGTAATATGGGCCTTCATCCCGGAACAGGCTCACCCAATACAACAATAGAAAACAATAACAGTCACGATAACAAGGTGGGATTGTTTATTTGCTGGCGGGTTCATCATAGCGTGGTAAGGGGTAATCAGTTTCATAATAATACCGATTACGGAATCAGCACGGGACACAAGGATTCAGATGTTCTTTTTGAAAGCAATCATATTTATGAGAATGTGCAGGATGGTGTGTATGTAAGGGATGAGGACCATAAAAATTCACCGCACCGGAATACATTTGTGAACAATGTTGTTGAAAATAATGGTGGGAGTGGGTTTTACATTTCAGGCCAGGCGTCTAATTTGCTGATCAAGGAAAATATAATAAGGAGCACTGTGAATGGAAAGCAGAAGACGGCGATTTTTGTGGCAAAAAATTCGCCGCAGGTAAAGGAGGAAGGCAACAACATGAGCGGCCACGCGAATGGGAATATTGTTTATCAGAAGTGATTTGTGCATATCAGGAAGTGACTTAACTTAAATACAATTAAATATTTATCAAGATTAAATGTCTCAATCAAGCCAGCTTGCCGCGATTATGTTCACTGATATTGTAGGTTATACCGCATTGATGGGTAAAGATGAACAAAAAGCGTTTTCCGTTTTGGAACTGAACAGACAGATCCAAAGGCCAGTGATGGAAAATCATAGGGGGAGATGGTTAAAAGAGATTGGGGATGGAGTTTTAGCCAGTTTTGAATCAGTGTCTGATGCAGTCTATGCAGCCATCGAGATACAGAATGCATGCAAAAAGGAGAAGGATCTGAAACTGAGGATTGGCATCCACCTTGGTGAAGTTGTTTTTGTTGGATCCGATGTTTTTGGAGATGGGGTAAATATAGCATCACGCTTGGAATCGGTTGCCTCGCCTGGTGAGATTCTGATTTCTGAATCTGTTCAAAGGAATATTAAAAACAAAAAGGATCTTGAAACCGAATTTCTGCGTGAAGAAGTTCTAAAAAATGTGGATGAGCCTATAAGAATTTACCAGGTAAAGATAGTTGACATCATGAATCATTTGCCTGTTTCAATTGCTTCTAAGCCGGATATAAGTGAAAAGTCAATCGCAGTACTCCCTTTCCTGAACATAAGTGGTGATCCTGAAAATGAATATTTCTGCGAAGGATTATCAGAAGAGTTGCTTAACGTTTTATCTCAAATAGACGGACTACGAGTGGCCGCTCGGACTTCTTCTTTTTTATTTAAAGAAAAAGGAGGTGACATAAAAGAGATTGGCCAGAAGTTGAATGTCAACACAGTTCTCGAGGGAAGTGTACGTAAAGCTGGAAATCGATTACGAATTACTGCCCAGCTTGTCAAAGTTTCCGATGGCTATCATTTATGGTCAAAAAGATACGACAGACAAATGGAAGATATCTTCGATATTCAGGATGAGATATCAATGGCTATTCTTGATTCATTGAAAGTGACGTTGCTTGGTGAAGAAAGAGATGCAGTTTTGAGAAAGTATACCGACAAGCCAGATGTTTACCAGCTCTATCTCCAGGGGCGGTTTCATTACAATAAATGGGCTGGGGGTGAAGGATACCTGAAAGCTGTTAAATATTACCAGGCAGTTATTGAGAAAGAACCTGAATTCACACTGGCGCATACAGGACTTGCTTCTTGCTATCTTAATTTATGGTTCTTTAGCCATCTTTCTCCGGAGCAAAGTCTTCCACAAATGACGCAGGCTACTCACAGGGCCCTTGAGCTTGATGACAAGATAGCTGAAAGTCATGTTTCATTGGCAAGAATGAAATTTTGGTATGAATGGGATTTTGCTGGTGCCGAGCGGGAATTTAAAAAAGCCATTGAATTGAATAATAACAATGCGGAGGCGTATGAACAATACGGGATGTTATTGGGCATTCTTGAAAGGGATAATGAAGCGCTGATACAGGCGAAGAAGGCTTGTGAGCTCGACCCATACTCGCTAATGATTAACTGGGGTTTAGGATGGGTTGGCTGGATGGTGGGTGACTATGATCTTATGCTTGAACAGGGTAAAAAATTAGTAGAATTTGATCCGGATTTTTATGGTGGACATCTTATAATTGGCTGTCAGAAATGGGCAATGGGAAATATTGAAGAGGCAGCCTCGGAACTAAAGATTGCGGTGTCTCAAAACTATGGCTCGTTTACGCTGAGTTTCTTAGGATGCCTGTACGGAACAATAGGTGACGAAGTAAAGGCAAAAGAAACATTGGATGAAATCCTTGAAATAAGTAATCATCAACATATCGGAAATTTTGATTTAGGATTTGTTTATGTCGGAATGGGGGAAAAGGATGAAGCTATAAAATGGTTGGAAAGAGCAGTTGAAAAACATGACGGTATGTGTGTGAAGCTGAAGCAGTTTGCCAAATATATTTCCTGGTTTAACACAGATCCACGCATGCAGGCTTTATTCAAAAAGATTGGTCTTTGAAACTATTATCTGTGGGTGCAAAGACTATAATTGACAAAATAAAAGTAATTTTTTTCACTGACCCTCCCGTTTATTTGTAGGGAGGGATCAACAGCTTATGCAATTGCAATCTTTTTTTTGGTATTCATTACGCTTGCATTCCGCAAATGGGAGTTTTCGGGAACGATTAATTTATAAGGACGGTTGAAAGCTTCCTGGGAAAGTTTGAAATGCTCAGCCAGTTTCCGAATCACATCTTTGGAAAGTCCTTTTTTGTAATTAAGAATATCGGATACATAACCTTTGCTTATATCGAGAATATCTACAATGTCTTTTGCTTTCATGTTATGCTCATCCATGAGGGAATGCAGGAGCTGAACCGGGTCAAGATCATCAAAAGTGTTATGCTCAGCGTCCCATTTTTCAATCAATAAAGTGAGTAAGGCAATTTCGTCTTTTGTATTGCGATCTTTTGCTCCGGAAAAAACAAGTTCTTCCAGGGCGTTGCTATACACCTTGTATTGAGCTTTGCTTGTAATGACTTTATATTTAAGTGCTGCCATAATTTCCTTTTTAATAAATGCTTACTGTATATTGTTTCTTATTGTCACAGAGCTTGTCATACTCTGCATGTGTTCCTATCCAGCAAACAAACAGATGAACTTGTTTGTCTCCAAAAGCATATTTGCAGATCATTCTATAATTATTCACACCTATGTCAAAGACTGCCCTATTTGAACTATTTTGGTTAGCCATTCTGCAAAGGAAGTCCTGCTTTGTGCATTTTGCCGGGCAAATTCTGCTAATGTTTCTTTTCTTATTAAATGAACTTTCATACCAAAGGTATGATTAATATTTGAAAAGTTCACATTTTGTGAACATTTTCATGTTAAGGAGAGGGAACCTGCGACAGGGCCACCATGAGGAAAAAATGTCTTTTTTCTACCACCATTCCTTGAATTTCGAGAAGTACGTTTGCTTCACTTGTTTTGTGAAACAATAACGGAAAATTAAATTTATGGACAGAAAACACTTTGTAACGCTCGCGGGCTTTGGAGCCGCATTAATAACCTCGCGCGTAATAACAGGATGCGCACCTAATAAAAAAGCTGCAAATGGGACGGCTTCTGTACCAGCGCCTAAAGCTATAAGGGCCGAAAAAGCGATATATGTTCCCAACGGCAAGAATCGCTTTCGGGAGGAACTCATGATCTGGGGTATTATTCCACTTCAGATCAAAATATCATCCAGGGACACTGAAGGTTCCTACTTTGTTTTTGAGCACTCAAAAATGAGTAAGGGCGGACCACCAAGGCATTTTCATTTTGAACAAGATGAGTGGTTTTACGCCGTGGAAGGCGAATTTGCATTCGAAGTTGGCGATGAAAAATTTACGCTTCATGCAGGCGATTCACTTTTTGCGCCGCGCATGATTCCGCACGTGTGGGCGTACTTAGGTGATAAACCGGGTACGTTGTTGCTCGCTGTTCAGCCAGCAGGATCACTGGAAGAATTTTTTATGAAAAGCTGCAGTATGCCACATCCACCATCTCCTGAAGAAGCAGATAAGCTGTTTGCGGCTCATGGCATGAAGGTGGTAGGTCCACCGCTATTTGCGAGCTAGGCAGTAAGTGCATTTTTATTCGAGCTGTAAAATTCTTTCAGGAGATTGATTATCCTGGTTTATCCAAAGATTTGGGGTAACTCTTGCGAACTGTGTGAAATCTTTTACCATATGCTGATAGTCGGTATAACCAAAAAGCAAAGCTATTGTTAACCAATCATCTTCGGGATGAGCTTCCTTATATTCGTAAGCCTTATAAAAGCGCACGATGCGGCTGTATAACTTTGGTCCGACACCCATTCTCTGGGTAAACTTTCGATTAAACTGCCGGGGGCATAAGCACGCCTCCTTCGCCAGCCAATCCAGGCTAAAGCGTGAAGGATTTGCCAAC
>DASTIZ010000062.1:0-9385 GCA_035717045.1 Chitinophagaceae bacterium | reverse complement strand
TAATGGTAACAATATCGGTACCACCAGCACCATGTCAAATAATGATTTATTAAATGGAGATGTAATAACTGTTGTCATGACATCTTCACTGGCTTGTGCAAGTCCATCAACTGCAACTTCCAACGAGATTACGATGATCGTGACTCCGAATGTAAGTGCAGGAACTGTAAGTGGTCTGCCGAATCTACCGGTGGGAGGAACTACGGTCTATAGCAGTTCCGGATCTTCCGGTGGAACATGGAGTTCAACTAATAGTGGAGTTGCCACTGTAAATCCAACTACAGGTTTGGTAACTGCAGTCAGCGCTGGCACAACAAATATTACCTACACAGTTTCCAGCGGATGCGGCTCCCCTGTATCAGCATTTCAAACGCTTACCGTTACAGGCAATGTGGGAATTGTTCATTGCGGACCAAAAAATCAAAAGATCCTTATCTGTCATAATGGTATCGAAATTTGTATTGCACCGGCCGCACTCCCTGGTCACCTGGGTCATGGCGATGTCATAGGTCATTGCCCGGCGTCCGGTAGAACTGTAATAAAAGAATTTGAACCTGCGGAAGAATTGGTGGCAACTGCGTATCCAAATCCTTATCAAACAGTATTCAAATTAAATATTCTGTCGCCGGTAAGCGGAATCGCAAGAATTGAATTTTACAGTTTGACTGGAGTTAAGATCCATGAAATGAAACAACATGTTATTGCAGGAAAATCAATTGTTACAGAAGTAAAATCACTCAGCTCATTCAAAGCAGGTATACTTTATAGAATAAGTATCGGGAACTATCAAACTAAAGGAATAGTATTACGGCCATCCGAATAGACCAAATACCAAATCGTACTGCAAAAACTGTCGCCACACCTGGTGACAGTTTTTTCATTTCGGCCACCAATGGGCACTACAAACTGTAGAACTTTCGTGCTATGAGTTTTTTGGGTTCATATGGTCTATTTCTATATCCTCGGTTTGACTTTAGACAGGTATCAATAAGAAAATGAATCGATAGATCTAATTATCTATTCACCGGGGCGAGTGTGTACGGCACTAACTTTTGTTCTATTGCGGTGCATTTTCCTCTTTTATAACTTTTCCTGAATTTTCTAAATCATGTTTCAACTCCTGACAAAAAATTGCTATGAAAAAGATTTTCTTACTTATTAGTATTTGTATTCTTACAAATTCCATCAACGGCCAGGTCTTAAAAAAAGTCACGGACCGTGCAAAGAACAGGGCCGAGAATAATGCAAATAACAAGGTGAACAATACCATTGATAAAACCGTTGATGACGCAATGGATCCCAATCTAAAAAAGAACAAAACTGCCGCCGATACCACAAAGAAACGAGAGGAAACACAGGGTGTCGCGAAAAATGAAAACACCCCTGCAAACTTTAAAGCCTACAGCAAATATGATTTTGTTCCCGGGGAAAAAGTAATTGGCTTTGAAGATTTCTCCACGGGTAGCATTGGGGATTTTCCTGCAGGATGGAACACAACCGGCGCAGGTGAAACAGTCACCGTTGATGGTAAACCGGGACGGTGGCTATGGATCACAAAACCCGGCGTATATATCCCGGAGTTTACGCAGCAGTATCCTGAAGATTTCACTTTCGAGTTTGACCTGTTACACGGTACACCTTTTGGCGGTGCTACGTTCCATTTTGTAATGGCAGAACTATCTAACACGGATAACCTGGGAGCATGGAACACGTCCCCTCATACGTTTAAAACCGGGTTCTATATTACAAGTTCAGGGCAAAAAGAAGGATCAGTTACTACCGAGATCAGGAAGAGTTCAACCACTCAGCCTGCAAACCAGATAAGCACCGAATTGATGAGCGATAAATTTAATCCGGTTCATGTTTCCATCTGGAGACAAAAAGAACGAGTAAGAGTATATGTGAACCAGGAAAAAGTCTGGGACATTCCAAAAGCAATTGCAGCCGATGCAAAATTAAACACCATCTTCTTTCCTGTTGTTGCTGCTGACCCCACTATTCAATTCTATATCGGCAATTTGCGTTTGGCAGTTGGCGCACCGGATACACGCAAAAGAATGCTTGAACAAAACAAATGGGTGACGCATGGGATCTTATTTGATGTGAACAGCGCAACGATCAAACCTGAATCTTATGGCACATTAAAAGAAATGGCAAATGTGCTGAAAGAGTATTCAGATCTGAAAGTGAAAATAGTTGGACATACTGATGCAGATGGAAGTGATGCAGCGAACCTTGATCTATCCAAACGTCGTGCGGCATCCGTGAGGTCGGCGCTGGCAAAAGAATTTGGCATTGATGAAACCCGGATGGAAACGGATGGAAAGGGAGAAAGCGAACCAATTGATAAAAACGATACTCCTGCCGGAAAAGCAAATAACAGGAGAGTTGAATTTATCAGGATCTAAAAAAAATTCTACTTTCTTAAAGACAGTAGTCACGATTGTCCAGATGAAACTGTTTTTATCTTTTGTTGTATGCCTGGTGCTGGCTGCCCCAATAGTCGGCGGAAGTAGACATTTTGATCTTAAAAAAACAAAACCGTCTCGCGAAAGCAGGTGGTCGGGGCATATTTCTATGGAAGAAACGGTAACAATCTCAGCAGAGGGCTGGACTGCGGAAAGTAAAAGGATCGTGCAAGCGTCCTTCGTGAATGCATTGCCGACCTTGTTTCGCGATGATGAAACAACTGAGCTCGATTTTACCGATGATAAGGGTACAGGAAGCCATACTTATCATGCCGAAGAGACGATCGCGGGAAGAAAGTGTGTGACTGACTGTGTAAGTTCCGCCAGACCACAATTGCACCAGGTAATTGTGGATGAAATTGACAAAGTATATCATATCGAGGTTGTTTCTCCTGAGTGCGAGGGCACAACCTGCGCTGATGACGGAAGTCCGGCACCTTATAATTCTACAGTAAGTGTACAAGCCCTCGATGAACCTTTGGGTACGAGTAAAGATGTATTGTCCGGAACTAAGACCGAAACCGGAGATTTACCGACCGGTTTGGGAAAGTTTATAAGAACTACAACCTGGCATCTTGTAAGGACTGCGGAAGCTGACGTTGAACTAATCGTTACTCCAAAACAATATGATACATGGTTACCAGAACCCGGCATGAACTTTACATCCCCAGGGTCCGTTTTAGATGTATCGCTCAAGCTCCGTGGTAAAAATGGAACAACCACTAGTAAAAAAGCGACAAACTTTACGTTACGGTTATCCAATACTTCCACAGAACCCGGATTGACTATCAATTTTCCGGTAAACAGTACAAACAACTCAGCTGATCTTAAATTCCTGAAGCAAGCAGACGCTATAATTACAGACACAGCCTCCCAGGGCATGACAATACTTTGCAGGCCCGCCCGGCAAACAGCAGATTTTAAAATTGGCGCTTTTGATGGAGGCGGGTGGACAATTTTAAATGCTGAAGCCATTCTGGAAGATAACTCCACTGTGCAAGGAAGGTTGTTAGTTTCAAACGGAGAAATGGATATCCGCATTCCAAAAAGGGAACCCAATTCAAAGATTGCTGAAGCATGGCTAAAACAATATGAAAACCCCGGTGAAATGGATGACAAAGATTCTTCAAAAGGGAATAACAATAATGGTGATGGGTTCACTGCTTATGAAGAATACCGCGGTGTTATCGCTGAAAACAATTTTAAAAGGTTTGATCCCCAAAAAAAGGAATTAGGAGTTTTTGGCACACAAAGAAATTTTTTACTCTTTAAAGAAGGGATAAACTGGTTTAAAATGGCAAGCCAGGTTGAAATTGTACAATTTGATATTGACAGAAGAGAAGTTGCAGCGGATGGCCAAATTAATATGAATAAAAAAACAGCGCATGATTACGATCAGTTTGCTTTGCATATACTCGACGGTGGACTTAACAGTGGTGTTGTAGGTCGTGTATATTCTCAGACCAGGGATCCCGACATACCTGCTAACATAAATATGGTTGTTATTGACCGGGACAATGTCCAATCCGTATATCTGGAACTAACAAATGAGGCAAGACCAGATAGAATAAAGTTTACCATGAATGAATACCTGGCGCAGACAGTAGCTCATGAACTGGGTCATGCTGTTAACATTTGGCACCATGGTAGTGATATTACATATAATGACACAACTGTGAATACGGTTTCCGACAGCGTTCGCATTTTCGATCGCAATCGGAATCTAATCACCAGGCGTCCTTATTCATTAAGCAGTATTGGCGGGGATCAGGGTACGGTT
Organism: Chitinophagaceae bacterium; assembly: GCA_035717045.1. GTDB lineage: Bacteria > Bacteroidota > Bacteroidia > Chitinophagales > Chitinophagaceae > VBAS01. The sequence goes on along the minus strand of DASTIZ010000062.1, from coordinate 5,137 downwards.
GAAAGTGGTGACATGTCCTGCATGCTGAACTATTATCCGTATTATCGTTGGGGTTATTCATTCGGCGCTGACTTTGCCCATATATATAATCAGGAGCCTTTATTAACGCTTGGCAAAATTTTCTGTAAATCCAAAAATGGCTCGGGTATTAATGCCACGCAATTGTATTTTGGCGACGCTGCCAGGGGAAACTGCTTAGGTCAATTGAAACTGAGAAACTAAATTGAATTCAGATGAAAAAAGATCATATTACTCTTTGCTTACTGCTCCTGTTATCGGATAGTGCATTCTCGCAAATCGAAGGGGACGTAAGAAGTACAAACAATGACCGCATTCCAAAGGCAATAATAATCGCACTGGATACATTAGGAAATGGTATTGATTCAGTAATAACGGATAACAAAGGATTCTATTCATTTATCAATTTAAAACCTGGTAAATATTTGATAGAAGCAAAAGCAGTCGGCTACCAGAACCGGCTATACAAAAATATTGTTGCTAATGAGCGAATTGTGAAACGGAAAGCAGATAACGATGTATCAAATGCAACACGACTGCAGATTGTTTTAGTGCCAGCAAAAACTCCGAAATAGATCTATGAGAACATATGTAATCATAATGATGCTGACCCTGTTCAGGGTTTCGTCAACGGGACAGAAGACAATAATCACCGATGGCCCCTGCACCGATGCCATGGTACAAAATACCATAGGCAAATGGGTTCCCAACTATGACATGGCTACTTCTGTCACCAAAACCCAGAAGCAGGAAACCTACAATCGTCTTGATGTTTTACATAATATCCTGTTGAAAATGTTTCCGCAACCCGTAGGCGTTGATGTGAGAGTGAACCGTAGCGCCAGCCACGGCGATTTCGGAGCAACGAGAAAATACCGTTACACGCCGGACGATCGCCTCGATTTCGATTATGTAAAGAAATTATCCATTTTAACCTCCAGCTATTTCGCAAACTTCACCCCGCACTATTGTGCACATACTGATAATGGCATTGTGTTTACACCCGGCGCCCGAAATGAAAACAGCGATGGAATTGGTATTCGGGTAAATGATTTTGGCGGCCTTGCCAATCCGCCAACCGGTGATGACTGGACGATAAACGGGCAACCGGTAGCGATGATGATTTCTATGATAACGGAGAAATGGAAGGGTTATGAAATGTATGGAGATGTAAGAGGAAGAGGGCGCCGTATACTTATACACCGGAACGGCATGCTTCCCTATATACCGGTAACAAGAAAACAATACCTCGACCGCTGCATTTCAGTTAATTCAAAAATGTGGGAAGACGTGGTCAAAGCGGCAGAGCAAAAGCCTGTGCGCAGCCTGGAAGAACAGGAAAAAGAAAAAAATGCAAAGCTGGCAAAATTTGAAAAGGATTTCGGAAAGGATCCAAAGCGTTTAAAATCCGCCGTCGATTATTATCTCTCCGGTTATAAAACTGATCAACAAATAAGAGATGAAGAGGTAGCAAGTGCAAAAAAGTTAAAAGAACGGGAAATAAAAAAGTTTAAGGATGAACTGGAAAAAACATCCGACCAGGGCCTGCTGGATTCACCCGCTGTAATACGGGTAATGTATTTATCAGATCTCATATTTGATCCTGATCCAAAGACGGGTTCCATGCTGGTAACCGAAAATCCGGATTATATCCGCAAGGATCTTCCCGGCTATATACCCCAGTTCATCATTTTTACCTGGAAATGGAATCCTGGTTTTTATCCTGCGCATAAAAAGTATGAACATATGTTTTTGCAGGAGTTCCCCGTCGAAAAACTCCAGGCAATGATTGATAAATAAAAACCTATATCATGCAAGCCTATAAATGGATTTTTTTATTGCCCATTATTTCCATTCTTCATTTTGGGAGTAGGAAAATTGACGATAATACCCCAAATTACGGGCTATCTATATCAGGTAGCGATCGCAAGGTCGCTGAATATGAAGTGAACCTTACTCACACAGGATATGTGGCTTTTTCGGGAACCCTGCAAGATTGTCCGATTCGAAGCAATGGCAAAGTTGTGCTCACGGGATTCCTCAAAGGAGAAGAAACTGTAGATGCTGCCGATGATATTATTTATAGAGGCACGCTGCAAATAAGTATTGACATGGATATATGCAGTGCAAAACGGCTCGCCAATGGGGAAGACAAACTATGTGGCATGACTGTAAAAGGATCCGGGCCTGTGAGAGCCGAGTTAACGATTTATTCTGACGGACAAGATAGTGCACGGGGTGCATATGTCAAATTCGGGTATGATTCAACCCTTGGCATTTTTTCGAGATCGGTTGTTGGTAATTGCGACCACAAAGAGATGGTTGAAGAAGAAAAGATGGTCCCGAATGAGACAATTGCGGCTATATTCAATGGCCGAGAGTTACCCATGCTCACCGAAAGAAAACTTCGCCCCGGACAATTTATTGAAAGAGATGGTCTTCATGTAACCGTGGTAGATGTATTGCGAAAGATACGCTGAGCCGGCCGTCCGTTTTCGCGGTTTGATCTGAACTTTAGTGGGCCCAACAAGAGGCATCATTCTTCTTATTGTATACCTGGATTTCATCTGATAGGATTAAAAACAAATGGCAGATGCTCCTGTTGATCACATCAAATAGAAATCCCTTCAAACGGGATTGAAGGGATTCGTGAAAATCTGTTGATTCATTGTTCTTCTCCACCCCCTTCATCGCTGTCACTATCACCTTCGTCAGCTGCAGTACCTGCACCTTCTTCAGCCTTTGCCTTAAAACTTTTTACTAATTGGGCATCCATCGTGACATTAATTGCACCCAATGCTTTACCAACCGGGCAGGTGTTCTTTGCCTCTTCAGCATACTGGGGGAAATCTTTTGCTTTAAGCTTTGGCACCTTTGCCCTCACTTCAAGATGGCTTCCAGTTATGGTACCTGCTTCAAGGCTGACAGTAGCTTTTGTTTCGATACGACTCGGGGTATAACCAGCAGCTCCCAACACAAAGCTCAGCTTCATTGAATAACAACCTGCATGGGCCGCGGCAATCAGCTCTTCCGGGTTGGTATAGTTACCGTCTTCAAAACGGCTGCGATAATCATAAGCCTTATTTTTTATCACCCCGGACTGTGTAAGCAGTTTACCACTTCCTTCTTTGCCGGAGCCTTTCCAGTTGGCAGTTGCTGATCTTTTCATGTGTAAAATTTTAAGTTTGGTTAAAAATCATGCAACTCAGCTAAAGTTGCATTTGTGAAAATATGATTGTGGCGACCCCGGTAATTACCGGGACGGCTCCTCTAATTCAGCCAAACGATTTTCCGGTTCGTTATACTCAATTATAAAATTATTCCTTCCCTCTCCCATGACAATTTTCAGGAATTTTTGTTGAATGAGCTCCAGCAAACTCAAAAAAAGAAAAATAGCATGAACCCTGTTGTCACAGTTACCGAATACTTTTTCAAAAGAAAGGGTTTTCTCAGCCTGCGCCATGGAAAGCATATGGTCCCTGCTTCCTTCCATCGTATACTCATAACGAATTACCGTATGAACAGGCTTATTCTTTGTATCCTGATATCGCTGCATGACTCTTTCAAATGCCCGCATGAGCCTGAACATCGTCACAGTCTGTATCTCTGTTCCTTCCGAAGCCTCCTCTCCAATCTTAGCCAGTTCTTTTTGAAGATTCCCTCGTTTCACCATAAGCATACGGGTTGCCTCCATTTCCGCCATCTGCGCCGACGCTTCCTTGAATTTTTTATATTCAAGGATCTTATTCACCAGCTCCTGTCGAGGATCGATCTCGTTTCCTTGTGCATCCAGTTCTTTTCTTGGTAAAAGCATCTTTGCTTTTATTCTCATCAGGGTCGAAATAAAAAGAATGAATTCACTTGACAACTCAATGTTCAATGATTCCTGCGAATGAATATAATCAAGAAAATCATTCGTGATCTTAGTGATCGGAATATTATAAATATCCAATTCATCCCTTTCAATGAAAAATAGCAGCAGGTCAAAGGGACCTTCGAACTGCGGTAGCTTTATCTGGTATGACGCATTATTCAAAATGAAAAGTTTAAACGATAAAAGCAAAATCCCGTCACAAAATAACGGGACTTTAGCCTACTATAAAAAAATAATCTTATTTAAACCTGGCCTGGAAACCCACGCCCAATTGTGACCGCAACTGGGTAGCGGCCTTCATATGATCTATTCCAAAGAGTTTTACATCATCGTCATAGATCAGGTCGAAGTTATAATTTACCATCAGCCACCTGTTCACCTTTAAATGAAGAACGTTTGTCCAGAAAACATCGATGTTTTGCGGGTCCTCAACATAGTTGGAAAAGAAATCAGCCCGGGTTGAATAGGTAACATTTTTTGCGATCTCTCTTTTATATCTTGCCGAAACCAGGGCCCCCAATTCAAAACGAACTTTTCTTACCGGGTCAACATTATAATGCCATGATAAAGGAATTTCCTGTGACCCATCCGGCTTAACCCCACCCTGGTAATTGAAACTATACGGCTGATTAGTAAACAAGATCAACCGGGGCGCTACGGGAGAAACAAAAAGACTTGTAGATCTTTTTGAACGAATTTCAAGACCGGGCCCTAATGTAAAGTATCCCGGAGCCATCAAACCTGAGATCCTTCTTTTTGGAGTTTCAGTGTAATCATACCCATGATGAAACTGCGTACGCATGTTGAACCACGCACCAAAACCTAATATTTCTTTATCTTTTAAAATTGAATGTCGAAAGAGAGACACGACATCGATCTTATCATCAGTTTTTCTAAAGCCCAGTTTGTTCGTATTGATTATCGCATAAGAAAGGTCAACGTTGTTTTCCCAGATATTTCTTCTCCATTTTCTATTTGCCTGGTAGTTCAGGTAAGCTGCAGCTTGCAAAGTAAATCTCTCGGATCCTGCCGCCCAATTACGGCTTCCCCCCTGTCCAACATTGAAACTTAGCGTGCCTTTGGTATCCCATATCCGTTTATTTTTTTTGGGGGTAGTTGTTTGCGCCGTAAGAGTGAGGGTAAGAGTAAACGTAAAGAGTGTAAAGATGAGTTTTCTCATACAGTTAGTTGTAGGTTTTAAAATCTGCCGTGTTGGTGACGGTGCAACCAAAGATAATAGTTTAA
>DASTIZ010000061.1:0-13851 GCA_035717045.1 Chitinophagaceae bacterium | reverse complement strand
CCGCTATGGGTGATCTGGCGATTGCGACCTCTCCTGATGCAAATGCGTCTTTTTGGAATCTTGCAAAGGTTCCTTTTAATACCAGCCAGGGCGGGATCTCTGCGTCTTATACCCCTTGGTTAAAAGACATTTTGAATGATGTTTATATGGCTTCTGTCGCCGGTTATTACAAGTTTACCGAAGAGCAGGCATTGTCTGCTTCATTGAGATACTTCAGCCTGGGTAATATTCAATTCACCGATAACCTTGGTAATGATTTGAATACGTTCCGTCCCCGTGAGTTTGGAATTGATGTGGGTTATTCACGCAAACTTTCCGAAAAAGCAGGTATTGGCGTTGGTCTGAAATATATCTATTCTAACCTGGCTGAAGGTCCTGCCGCCGGTAATAATTATAAAGCTGCAAGTGCAGTAGCCGGTGATCTCGCTTTTTATTATACCGGGCAAAATGACCAGGGACAAGGTTGGGCATTTGGTGCTGTTATGAGCAATCTTGGCTCAAAGATCTCTTACACTGATAATGCCGATCAGAAAGACTATATCCCCGCCAACTTAGGCCTGGGAACAACTTATACAAGAGTATTCAACTCGGCTAATAAATTGACTTTTGGCCTGGACCTAAATAAGCTGCTTGTTCCAACTCCACCGGCTGATCCGGCAACGCCACAACAATTGGCTGACTACCGTAGTAAGAGTGTGATTGGTAGCTGGTTCAGTTCATTTGGCGACGCTCCCGGTGGATTTAGCGAAGAAGTAAAGGAATTCCAGGCTTCGCTCGGTGCGGAATATATGTATAATAACCAGTTTGCATTGCGTGCCGGTTATTTTCATGAAGACAAAACAAAAGGTAATCGCAGGTATTTTACAATGGGTGTTGGTATCAGGTATCAAAGTTTTGGTCTTGATTTTTCTTACCTGCTTCCTTCAGGAAGTGGTGTAGATCGCAATCCGTTATCTAACACATTGCGCTTCTCATTGCATTTCAATTTTGATGGAACTGCAACAACAGGAAATTAATTCTGACATTCCCTAAAATATCATAACGTCTCGCCTCAGGCGAGACGTATTTTTTTTCCCTAGGAATGCCTTTGGCATATATTTGAAATAAATAACAAAATGTCTTACCGGATTGGCAGTGGAGTCGATTTTCATCAATTGAAAAAAGGGAGAGAGTTGTGGATCGGTGGTGTTCGCATTCCATTTGAAAAAGGTGCTCATGGACACAGCGATGCCGATGTACTACTTCATGCAATTTGTGACGCCTTGCTCGGGGCGCTTGCATTAGGAGATATCGGAATTCATTTCCCGAATACATCCGATGAATTCAGGAACATAAAAAGCACGATACTGTTACAACGAACAATGGATCTTATAAAACAAAACGGTTATTCAGTGGTAAATATTGATTCTACTATTTGCCTGCAAGAGCCGAAGTTGAAACAATACACTTCTGAAATGCGTCATATCATGGCAGAAATAACACATGTGTCTGAAGGTGATATATCGATAAAAGCAACTACCACAGAAGAGATGGGTTTTGTTGGAAAAGGCAAAGGCATCATGGCTTATGCCACTGTATTGCTCAAAAAAGATTAACGGGTTGTTTCATTTAGCGACAAAATCCTCTGCACCCGAAACTTTATCTTTGTAAAAATGCAGTCAGTTCAAATAAAGATCGTAAATACTTCCGCCAATCCTTTACCGCAATATGCAACAGGTGGATCGTCAGGTATGGACATACGGGCTGCATTGAATTTTCCCCTAACCCTGCAACCGCTTGAAAGAATCTTAGTGCCAACAGGATTATTTGTTGAAATACCTGCGGGTTATGAAATCCAGGTAAGACCAAGGAGCGGGCTCGCCATTAAGCATGGAATAACCTGCCTGAATACTCCCGGCACCATTGATTCGGATTATCGTGGAGAAATTAAGATTATTTTGATCAACCTTTCTGCCGACGAACAAGTCATTAATCCGGGAGACCGGATAGCGCAAATGATCGTACAAAAAGTTGAGCGGGCAGAACTTGAACAAGTAGAAATTCTAAATGAAACAGCCCGGTCCGATGGGGGTTTTGGTCACACGGGAAAACAATAACGAATGATCCGATTTGTAATCATATTGACGACGGCTTTGGCATTGATCACATCATGCCGGTCAACAAGAAAGATCCAATCAGCGATTTCTGTAAAAAAGGATACAGTGGCCATTCAGCCAACGACCGATCCACATGCTGATTCGATGAGGTTCATCAGGGAAACTTATTCGCGGTTGCTGGCGAATACAATAGAATTTGAAACGTTTTCGGCTAAGATCAATACAGATTACCAGGGAACCGATGGCAAAAAGGATGGCGTGAATGTTTTTGTGCGAATGAAGAAGGACAGCATTATCTGGGTTTCTGTGAATGGTGCGTTTGGCATAGAAGGAATGAGACTAGTTATCGACGCCGACTCGGTATATATTTTGAATAAACTTGACAAAGAGTACCAGGTCCGCTCTATCAGTTACCTGCAGGAAGTGGCAGGTCTTCCCCTGGATCTGCATACGGTGCAACAGTTGGTCATTGGCAATCCCGTTTTCCTTGACAGCAATATTGTGGCGTATTCAACAGATGGATCCATCGTTTCGCTATTTAATGACGGCCAGTGGTTCAGGCATCTCATTTCAATGAATAATAACGATCATGTTGTGTTGCACAGCAAGCTGGATGATGTGGATGAATTGCGTAGACGGACGTGTTTTTTAACTTATTCGGATTATAAAAATGAAAATGGAATAAATTTTCCGACTAACCGGACCATTTCCGTAACGGAGAAAACGAAACTGGACATAAAGCTCAATTTCAAGCAGTATGCTTTTAATGAAACGTTAAGTTATCCGTTTTCAGTCCCAAAAAACTATAAAAGAAAACACTAAATAAAATTTAAATTGCAGCTTGTCGTTTTTTAACCTGATTCGACCCTGTCATTGCTCTACCCGTAAAACACGGTAACCATGAAAAAATTGTTTTATCTCTTCATCTTCATCGCATTTTTGCCGGCCATGCTGCTGGCGCAGGATGAAAAATCACAACTTGAAAAAGAAAGACAGGAAATTCAAAATGAAATAAGGCAAATCGATGGCGAATTAACGAAAGTAAAAGGGAAAACAAGGCAGATCGTGGGACAGTATAATCTTATCGACCGCAAAATAAGATTGCAGAACAGGTATATCGCCAATATCAATAAGGAGATCCGGTTCATAGATGACGATATCTATTTAAGTAATGTGGAAATATACAGGCTTGGAAAATTGCTGGATACGTTAAAAGCACAATATGCCCGCAGCGTGGTGTATGCGTATAAGAACCGCAGCAATTATGATTACCTGAATTTTATTTTTTCAGCGGGCAGCTTTAACGATGCTATCAAGCGAATAACGTATTTAAAAAGTTATCGTGCTTACCGCGAGCAACAGGTAAATACGATCAAAGAAACACAGGCGTTGATTGCAAGAAGAAAGGAAGAACAATTATCCAGGAAACGCCAGAAGGATGGTGCATTGAAAAACCAAACGGTGCAGGCACAGGAACTGGAGGGGCAAAAAAAGGAGAAAGATGTTGTTTTGAAGCAATTAAAATCACAGGAGAAAGATCTTCAGAAACAACTTACGGCAAAGAAGAAAAGAATGAATGAGATAAACAGGGCGGTAGACGCAATTGTTAAAAGATTGATCGCTGAAGAACGAAAGAAAGAAGAAGAAAGAAAAAGAATTGCTGCCGCAAACAACCCAACCACTGCCAGTCCCAATAATCCGAATGTGACTACTCCCGCTAAAACGGTCAAGACGGAAAGCTTCCTTGAGTTGAACGCGGAGGCAAAAGCATTAGGAGCAAGCTTTGAAAACAACAGGGCAAAGCTTCCCTGGCCGGTTGACCAGGGCTATGTGTGTGAGCATTATGGTCCGTTTAAGATTGATAAGATACAAGGCGTAAACCCGGGGGTTACGATCTGCACGCCGCAACCGGGCACGAATGTGAAAGCAGTTTTTGATGGAGAGGTAGTAAGCGTATTTAATATAGCGGATACGAAATCAGTAATGATCCGTCACGGAAAATATTTTACAGTATATAGTAACTTGTCGTCGGTAAATGTTTCAAAGGGTTCTGAAGTGAGAACGAATCAATCGATTGGAAGGGTGGCTGCCGATGAAGATGATGGCGCCGGCGGAAAGCTCGAATTCCTTTTGATGCAGGAGAATAAGAACCTGAATCCTGAATTGTGGCTGCGTAAATAATTTGATTTCCCGTGGCAATTAGAATTACGATTTTAGCAATTTCGTTATTCGTGAGTCGTGAATTTGTTTTTTACTGATGACCGACGATTCACGTCTCACGAACTGACGATTAGTCCCAATGATTATCTGGTTTTTTAGTCAGAGAAATTTTTCATAAAGATTTTCGTACAGTGGGATCACGTTGCCGATATCAAATTTCCTGGCATGCCGGGCTGCTCTTTCCTTGAACTGTTTTAATACGTCATCATCTCTTAAGATTTTTATGGCTTGTTGTCCCATTGCTTTCACATCGCCAACATCTCCCATATAACCGGTCTCTCCCGGGATGTTTATTTCTTTTAAGCCACCTGCATTCGTCGTCACCACGGGCACTCCGGCAGCCATGGCTTCGAGTGCGGCCAAACCAAAACTCTCGTATTCGGATGGTAATAAGAAAAGATCGGCTATTGCCAGGATATCCTCCATTTGCTCCTGCTTGCCGACAAACCTGACTTCCTCAATAAGGTTCAGATCGCGGCAAAGATCTTCAGCGGCTGGTCTTTCAGGACCGTCACCGACAAGCATGAGACGACTTGGGATCTTATCATTTAATTCTTTAAATATCCTGATCACATCGGGAATGCGTTTCAGCTTTCTGAAATTCGATGCGTGCATTACGACTCGTTCACCATTTGGCGCTATCATTTTTTTGAAAGCATCAATTGGTTTGCGGTTAAAACGGCTTACATCCACAAAGTTTTTAATTACTTCAATATCTTTCGTGATTTTGAAATGCTTGTACGTTTCATCCCGAAGATTCTCCGATACTGCGGTTATCGCGTCACTTTCGTTGATCGAGAAGGTAACAACCGGTGCATAGGTTTTGTCTCTTCCAACCAGTGTGATATCGGTTCCGTGTAACGTGGTGATAACGGGGACATTCTTGCCTTCTTTTTTCAGAATTTGTTTGGCCATGTAGGCTGCAGAAGCATGTGGAATGGCATAGTGAACGTGAAGCAGATCGAGATTATTATTTTTGATCACGTCTACCATGGTACTGGCAAGCGCGGTCTCATAAGGAGGATAATCAAATAAGGGGTAGGTAGGAACCTGCACTTCGTGATAAAAAATGTTGGGAGTAAAAGCACCGAGCCGAACGGGTTGCTGGTAGGTGATAAAATGTACCTGGTGACCCTTTTGCGCTAATGCCTTTCCTAATTCTGTCGCTAACACGCCGGAACCTCCGAAAGTCGGATAGCAAACAATTCCTATCCGCATGGTTTTGGTGATCGTCATAAGTGCCCGAAGGTAATTAGTAAAATATTATCATAGGCTGCCGTTCATATCAATAATTTGTTACAAAACTGTTCATTCTTTATTTTCAGCCTTCAAATACTATACATGAAAAGTTTCGTATTTATATTATCTGGCTTATTGTTTACAATCACGGGTTTCCCTCAAACGGGTGATTCGCTTATGATAAAAAAGTTATCAGATGAGATATTAACCAATGGAAAAGCATATGATAATCTTCGTCATCTCACAAAACAAATTGGAGCAAGGTTAGCCGGTTCACCACAAATGGTGAAAGCAGAGAAATGGGGTTTGCAGGTAATGAAGGAAAGCGGAGCCGATCATGCCTGGCTTCAGGAATGTTTGGTACCGCATTGGGTTCGGGGCGGCAGGGATGAAGCAACAGCCAGTTATGCCTCAGGGAATACGCCACGGGTAAGCAAAAGACTGAATGCAATTGCCCTGGGAAATTCCGTCGGTAGTGGAAAAAAAGGAGTGAACGCAGAGGTGTTGCTTGTAAATTCCTTTGATGAGCTCGAAAGGAAAAAGGATGAAGTAAGAGGCAAGATCGTTTTTTATAATTATAAATTCAATCAAACTTATGTAAACTCATTTCTTGCATATAGGGACGCCGGTGCTTATCGCGGTTCTGGTCCCAGTCGTGCCGCTAAATACGGTGCTTTGGCAGTGATTATTCGCAGCCTGAGTGGCGGTACAGATAATTATCCGCATACCGGGGCTACCCGCTATGATTCAGCCTATGCACGAATTCCAGCCCTGGCAATTGGGTTACAGGATGCTGACTGGCTGGGTGATTTGCTACAAAAGCAAAAAGTGAGTGTTGCATTAAAAACATACGGTCATTTTCTTCCTGATACGATTGGTCACAATGTGATCGGGGAATTAAAAGGCACTGAATTTCCCGATGAAATAATTACGATTGGTGGTCATTTGGATTCATGGGATGCCGGTGAGGGTGCTCATGATGACGGAGCAGGGTGTGTGCAGACAATCGAAATATTGAGAACGTTCAACGCCATTGGATATAAGCCAAAACGCACAATCCGGTTTGTATTATTTGCCAATGAGGAAAATGGTTTGCGGGGTGGCAATAAGTATGCAGACGAGGCGAAAGCAAAAAATGAGAAGCACATTTTCGCTTTGGAAAGCGATGCAGGGGGATTTACACCAAGAGCATTTGGTTTTACAATGACTGATGAGCAGTTTGCGAAGGTTTCGCAATGGAAACCCCTCATAACTCCGTATGGCTGCAGTGAATTTAATCGCGGTGGCGGGGGTGCTGATATTGGACCATTAAGACGAGCAATTCCAACAACTGCATTATGTGGATTCTCTCCCGACTCGCAACGTTACTTCGATATTCATCACGCAGGAAATGATGTGTTTGAGAATGTAAATAAGCGGGAATTGCACTTGGGGGCGGTGAATATGGCGGCGTTGATCTACCTGATCGATAAATACGGCTTATAGAAATTATTAATTAATTATTGTTGTGCGGGTTTATGATTAATCCAGGAGCTTTTTAACGGCGGCGTTGACAGATGCAAAAGGAAAAGAATCTAGTACCTTTTGCATCTGGTTTTTTATTTCTTCTGTACAAAGATTTCCAATCGAACCTTCATGCGTATGATTAATGGGAGCATCATATTTGAAATTGCCTGCTTCAATATCGAATCCTACTTTTTTATACGCATCTCTAAATGGTATTCCGGCATTCACCAGTTTATTCACTGCTTCCACACTAAACAGGTATTTATATTTTTCATCAGTAAGAATATCTTTTTTGATCTCAACATTGCTCAGCATTAACCCGGCCATTTCAATACAATCTGTCAAAATTCTGAAAGTAGGAAATAGATGTTCTTTTAATAATTGCAGATCACGGTGATAGCCTGACGGAAGATTCGTCGTCATCATCGTAATTTCATTTGGCAGCGCTTTGATCCGGTTACAATGTGATCGTATTAATTCAAAAACATCAGGATTTTTTTTATGCGGCATGATGCTGCTGCCTGTCGTTAGTTCCCCGGGAAAAGAAACGAATCCAAAATTCTGGTTAAGGTACAAGCAGGCATCCATACTCAGTTTACCAAGCGTATCGGCAACGTTCGCCAATGACTGCGCAACAACTCTTTCAGCTTTCCCCCTTCCCATTTGTGCATAAACAACATTGTAATTAAGGTCATCAAAGCCCAGCAATTTTGTTGTCAACGTTCTGTTGATGGGAAATGATGAACCATAACCTGCAGCGGAGCCTAGTGGGTTTTTGTTTACCACGTCATAAGCCGCCTTCAGGGTGATCATGTCATCAACCAGGCTTTCAGCATAGGCTCCAAACCATAACCCAAACGAAGAAGGCATTGCCAATTGTAAATGGGTATACCCGGGCAAAAGGTGATCTTTGTATTTCTCACTTTGGGTCTGAAGCAACTCAAAAAATGCCTGGATGGTTTTTACAAGTTCCTCTACTTCGTTTCTTACAAATAGTTTTATGTCTACAAGTACCTGGTCATTTCTGCTTCTGGCGCTATGAATTTTCTTTCCGACGTCGCCCAGCTTTTGGGTCATCAATAATTCAACCTGTGAATGAATGTCCTCTACCTGATCCTGCAATTTGAATTCACCTTTTTCTATTTGTTTATATATGTTTTTTAATTCTATTTGAAGCTGTTTTAATTCATCTGCACTCAGCAAGCCCACGGATTCCAGCATTTGAATATGAGCCAAAGAACCTACCACATCAAATGAAGCCAAATACATATCCATTTCACGGTCTTTACCGACTGTAAACGTTTCCACCTGTTTTAACGACGCCTTATCCTTTTGCCAAAGTTTCATAAACAGTTACCAGTTACGGGTTGCCGGTTTCCGGTGGGAACTCATTCCAATTGTCTTCAACCCATTGAATAAATTTATTTAATCTTTTGCTTAATAAATCGTATTTGCCCTTTAGACCTTCATACGTTACACGGTCTTTTAAAGATTCTGTTTCAAATAAGAAGTCAAGATGTACTATTGTCTCGTCGCATTCTGATTGGGCATAAACTAGATAGTTTATGAAATCGGCCTTAGATCGTCTCCTGCCATAACCTTCAACGATCATGGCCGTAACCGATTTCGAAGACCTTCTGATTTGTCCGCCTTCTTCAAACAATTCAAATTTTGGTAATGTCAACGACATCTTGTGAATTTGAATTGCATATCGTTTTGAATCGTTATATATGTCAAGATCTCTATAACTTTTCATAACCTGAATTAATTAACCGGTAACAGGGAACTGAAAACCGGAAACAAATTACACTATTTCATTAAGCAGTTGAATATACAACTCAATTCCTTCTCTTATTTCGCCTGTATATATATATTCATCTGCTGTATGACTCCTCCCGCTATCTCCCGGTCCGATTTTCAATGCAGGAAAATTCATCAAGGCCTTGTCCGAAGTAGTAGGAGAACCATAATAAATTCTTCCCAGTTTTAACCCTGCTTTTACAATAGGGTGATCCAACGGGATCGAGCTTGATCGTAAACGAGTACTTCTCGGGTTTACTTCACTTTGTACATTTGCCCTGATGATATCAAGCATTTCTTCGAATGTATAAAGTTCATTTACCCGGCAATCAACAACATATTTACATTGGGACGGCACAACATTATGGGCCTTGTTATCCGTTTCGACCACGGTTACAGTGGTTTTATTAGGCCCCAGCAGGTCAGATACTTTGTCAAATTGGTACGAATTGAACCAGGCGATATCTTTCATCGCTTTATAGATCGCATTATCTCCTTCTTGCCTGGCTGCATGACCAGCTTTTCCTTTGGCCACACAATCCAGCACCATCAACCCTTTTTCTGCGACTGCCATTTGCATTTGGGTGGGCTCACCGACGATTGCAAAATCAATTTTTCCCAGTTGCGATAGCAGGGCCTCGATACCATTGGGCCCGGACACTTCTTCTTCGGCTGTGGCCGCAAGGATCAAATTATATTTTAAATTTTCCCATTCATAGAAATAAATAAAAGTGGCGATCAATGACACCAGGCTTCCTCCTGCATCATTGCTGCCCAGGCCAAAAAGCTTCCCATCTTTCTCAACCGGTGTAAAAGGGTCAAGCGTATAATCTTTATTTGGTTTTACGGTGTCATGGTGTGAGTTCAATAGGATCGTTGGCTTGGCAGGGTCAAAATATTTGTTTCTTGCCCAGATATTATAGAGGTGCTGTTCGGGTTTAGTTTCCTGTTTGTCCAAAAACTGTTTAATCAGTGCAGAACTATTATCCTCCTCTTTGCTGAATGAAGGAGTCGCAATTAGCTTATTCAATAATTCAATTGCAGCGGACTGCAGTATGGAAATATCTTTATTCATTCGTGATCGTGGTACCCGAAGTGCCGGCAATTAACGCTGCCAGGTTCTCTGCTTTGCCAATTATCACTTCTTTTACTCCGCTGTTTACAGCCGCAAAAGCATTATCAAGTTTTGGTATCATGCCGGCAAAAATCTTACCTCCATCCCCTAAAGGGGAGCGGGGAGGTGCTTTTAATTTTTGATATTCTTCCCAATTAAGTTTTTGAATCACCGAAGTGTCATCATTTATATCCTGCAACACCCCGGCCTTTTCAAACGAATAAATGAGTTTCACTTCATATTCACTGCTCATTGCTTTTGCAATTTCCTGTGCGATAGTATCGGCATTGGTGTTCAATAGCTGTCCACTCATATCATGAGTAATTGGGGCAAACACAAGCGAAAGATGTTGATCGAGTAATTTGCGTAATAAAGGAACATTTACCGCATCGACATCGCCTACATAACCGAAATCAATTGCAGGGTGTTTTCTTTTATGGGCCAGGATCGTATCTCCATCAACACCACAAAGTCCCATGGCATTGCATTCAAAGCTTTGCAGCCGGGCAACAATATTTTTGTTTACATAACCGGCATACACCATTGTTACGATCTTCAACGTCTCTGCGTCGGTTATTCTCCGGCCATCAATCAGCTTCTGTTCCACTTTCATTTGCCGGGCCAGCTTGGTTGCCAGTTTACCCCCGCCATGTACCAGTATTTTTTTGTCTTCAATGGCAGCAAATGCCTTCAAAAATGACGAAAGATTGCTTTCATCGTCGACCACATTTCCTCCAATCTTTATAACATAAAGTTTATTCATCTCTACGCAGAATTTCTGCAAGCACGGCTTGTGCCGCCCAGACACGGTTAGCCGCCTGTTGTGTAACGATGCTCATTTCGCCATCGAGTATCTCATCACTTAATTCCACATTTCTTCTCACCGGCAAGCAGTGCATCACTTTGGCAGTGTTCGTAACGGCCCATCTTTTTTTCTTCAACTGCCATTTTGGGTCGTTGGTATATATTTTACCATAGTCATGGTAAGTGCTCCAGTTCTTGACATACACGAAATCTGCATCCTTTAAAGCTTCTTCCTGGTTATGTGTTATTGTTGCACCTTTTGTAAATTCTTCACTGAGCTCATAATCTTCGGGGTGGGTGATCACAAAATCCGCTTTGCCCCATGCATTTACCCATTGTGCAAAACTGTTAGCTACACACTGCGGCAGTGGTTTTACATGAGGTGCCCAGGACAATACGATTTTAGGTTTACCCCCGGCCCCTAAAGGGGAGTTGTTGAGGACTTCCTGTATTGTGATGATGTCTGTTAAGCTTTGAAGAGGGTGCAGTGTGGCGCTTTCCAAACTTACAACCGGGATCCCTGCATACCTGATGAATTGTTTGATGTATAGTTCACTGTAATCATCTTCGCGATTCTTTAACGAAGGGAATGTACGAATGGCGAGGATATCAAAATATTTTCCCAATATGGGCGCAGCGTCTTTTACATGTTCAACTGTATGGCCACTCATGATCGCTTCCTCTTCAAACTCCAATGCCCAACCTTCCTGTCCAACATTGAATACAATACATTCCATTCCCAAATTCTGGGCGGCTATCTGTGTGCTCAATCTTGTCCGCATACTTGGATTCAGAAACAAACAACCGATACGTTTATTGGCGCCAAGTAACTGATCCGAAAATGGATTTGCCTTATACGCCAATGCCGATAATACCAGCGTGTCGATCTTTCTTACATCATTAACTGAAATGAACTGCTTCAATTTTTCGACTGTTTATTTTATTTGTACTCCGTAGCTTTTGTCCAACGACTCCCCAGCGAAGTTGGAATGCGAAGGGTTATGGACCAAGCTTCATGGCTACTATCATCGTCCCTTGCGACGCTCCTTTCAACGTTCTGTTCAATATTCGGTTCCCGATGTCTATCGGGATAACCCAGAGCGAAGCGAAACGAACTGGAAAAGTCACACACTTCTGCGTTTTGTTCGCTACTCAACAAGCTCCTCCTTCCCGTTGCTTTTAGTCTGCTTCGGATTGCGACAATAAGCAAAAGATCAGCGCGGATCCTATCGCAATCCTCAGCCGCTTCATCATTCCAGGTCGCTTCGTCATTGCGAGACCGGTTCGTCATCGTGAAGCCGCTTCATCATTCCAGGTCGCTTCGTCGTTGCGAGCCGGGTTCGTCATTGCGAGGCCGACCAGCCAGATACTGTATCGTACGTAGTTAATCAAGGCCGACGCAATCCAATGCAAACCAACAAGAACATCCTTAGCTTGCCGTCTCCTGCAACAACGCAATTTCCTCCTTAATCGAATCAATGAACTGTTCAGCGTCTCTTTTCTTCAATGCCAGTGAAGGCAGCAACCTGATTACATTGGGTTTTGATTCACCGGTAAATATTTTTTGGTTCCACAGTAAATTTTTTTTCAGCTCTTTCAATTCTTCAGGCACATCGAAACCGATCATCAGTCCACGACCCCGGACATTCTTCAATTCAACTATTGCTTCGAGTTCATCTTTCAGATATTTCCCAACGAGTGTGGCATTACCCATTAGCTTCTCTTCCTCCATTACCTCAAGAACAGCCAAAGCAGCTGCGCAGGCCAGGTGATTGCCACCGAATGTAGTGCCCAATTGAAAATGTTTTGGTTTTATATGGGGGGCAATAATAATACCTGCAACCGGGAAACCATTACCCATTCCTTTAGCCATGGAATAGATATCAGCATTCACCCCCGCAAAATCGTGACAAAAGAATTTGCCGCTTCTTCCATAACCACATTGAACACTATCGGCAATGTACACGGCGCCGTATTCATCACACAAGCTTCTTATTTTCTGAAGAAACGAATTTTCAGCCACATTGATCCCGCCAACACCCTGTATCCCTTCAATTATAACGGATGAAATTTCTTTTCCAAACTTTTTAAAGCAGTCGTCTAAAGCGACCTCATCATTCAGGGGAAGAAAGATCACATTATCGGTTTCATTAACCGGCGCAGAATAGTTTTTGTTATCTGTCACCGCAACCGCAAGTGACGTTCTGCCGTGAAATGATTTATTAAATGCAACAATCTTTTTTCTTCCATTATGAAATGAAGCCATCTTCAAAGCATTTTCATTTGCTTCGGCACCGCTGTTGCAAAGAAAAAGCTGGTAGTCTTCTTTACCCGACACTTTTCCAAGCTTTGTTGCCAGTTCCTGTTGCAAGGGTATTCTGACAGAATTAGAATAAAACGCAATTTTCTCAAGTTGGTCCTCGATTCGTTTTACCCAGTGCGGATGTGTGTGCCCGATACTGATCACGGCGTGACCGCCATACAGATCCAGATACTGCTCACCCTTGTCATCCCATACATAGGAGCCTTTCGCTTTTACGATTGTTACGTCATTGATCGGATATACGTCGAATAAATTCATTCAATTTTGATTTTTTGCCACAGAGGCACGGAATTCGCCGATTTCTTTCCATGATTCCGTGGCAATTTTAAAAATAATTTGCTTTTAGGTGTAATCCCGCTGTTTCACTTAATCCAAACATCAGGTTCATATTTTGAACGGCTTGTCCGCTTGCACCTTTTAATAAATTATCAGCGACCGAATGAACAACCAATATGCTGCCAACTTTTTCAAGTTGTATAATACATTTGTTGGTGTTCACGACCTGCTTCAGAAAAACTTGTTCTTTGGTAACAAGTGTAAACGGGTGGCCGGTATAGAAATCTTTGTACAGGTCACCAAGTTCCTCAATCCTCTTTTCCGTGCGAATTTGTGAGCTGATAAAAATACCTCTTGTGAAGTCGCCCCGCCAGGGTACAAAGTGCAGCCGCCCCTCCCCTAACGGGGAGCCTGGGAAACTCTCCTGTAATTGATGAAGCGATTCATGTATTTCCCCCAGATGCTGATGAGTT
>DASTIZ010000060.1:0-6683 GCA_035717045.1 Chitinophagaceae bacterium | reverse complement strand
ATGAATTTCAGGAAAGTAAACAATATTACCGGCTGGGTGATTTTGCTGATTGCCACTGCTACTTATACACTCACCCGGGAGGCCACGGCAAGTTTTTGGGATTGCGGCGAGTTTATTGCCTGTGCTAATGAATTAGGGGTCCCCCACCCCCCGGGCTCTCCTCTTTTCTCAATGCTGGGCCGGTTATTTATTCTTCTTTTTAGCGGAGGAGACAGTGCGAATGCTGCCAGTGCCGTGAACCTTTTAAGTGCTGTAGCCAGCGGGTTTACTATCCTGTTCCTGTTTTGGACCATTACGCATTTCGCCCGTAAAATGTTTGTGAATCATGGTGAGAACCTGACTGAACAACAAACCTTCACCGTGATCGCCTCCGGTGTCGTGGGTGCCTTAGCGTATACGTTCAGTGATACTTTCTGGTTCAGTGCAGTGGAAGGTGAAGTTTATGCCTTGTCATCTTTTTTCACCGCCTTGATTGTCTGGGCCATGCTCAAATGGGAACATGCTTATGAACTGGCAAAGGATGTTGTGGAGAGGAACCGGGCGGATCGCTGGATCATTTTTATTTTTTTCATGATTGGTCTTTCCATAACCGTTCACCTATTGAACCTTTTGACAGTCCCCGCGGTTGTAATGATCTATTTCTATAAGACCTATCAACCCACAGTTAAGAAATCAATTATAGCGTTTCTTATCAGCTGTGCGCTGACCGGGCTGATTCTTTGGATGATGGTTTATTTTATTCCAAAATTATCAGCAACCTTTGATCGCTTATTTGTAAACAGCTTCAATCTTCCTTTTTTCAGCGGTTTTGCTTTCTTTTTTGTTTTGCTTGGAGTTATTTGCTGGGCATTGTTATGGGTCGCAAAAAAATACAGGTATTCATTTTTGCGGCTTGCAGTCTGGTCTTTCCTTTTTGTCTTGCTTGGTTACTCCACTTATATAACTACTCTAATCCGATCCAATGCAAACCCGGGCATTGATATGTCGAACGTAGATAATCCAATGAGTCTCGCTGCCTATTTTGGTCGTGAGCAATACGGCTCTGCCCCGCTTCTATATGGACCGCATTTTGGCGCTTACCCCGGTGATGCCGACGGTGATGGCTCTCTTGTGAAATATGGAAGTATGAAATGGGCCAAACTTGGCAACAAATATGTTGAACTCGGTAGAGATATCGAATATGAGTTTCCCAAACATGAAATGATGTTCTTCCCCCGCATTTACGACTGGCAGGATCAGCAGGATCATATCAGGTTTTATAGTTCGTGGTTAAATAAGAAACCAATAGGACGCGACCAACAGACCGGAGAGACCCTTTATGATCCGCCTATCACTTATGGCGATAATATCAGTTGGTTCTTCAGCTATCAAATGGGACTAATGTACTGGAGATATTTTATGTGGAATTTTTCAGGTAGACAAAACGACCTGCAGGGCTTTGGCAACCGTCGTGACGGCAACTGGCAAACCGGAATTTCTTTTATTGACAAACAAATGCTGGGTGATCAAAGTAAATTACCCGAAACATTAAAAGAAAACAAAGCCAATAATAAGCTGTATCTACTACCATTCATTTTTGGGATCATTGGCTGCGTGTATCAATTCATTAAAAAGAAAAATGACTGGATCGTCAACTTTCTGTTATTCTTCTTTACGGGTATTGCAATAGGCGTGTACCTGAATATGCCCGGTAATCAACCGAGGGAACGGGATTACGCGTTTGTCGGATCATTTTATGCGTTTGCGATATGGATCGGTCTTGCAGTAACGGCGTTGGTGAAACTTTCCAGGGAGATTAAACAAGTATCCTTTAATACAATTCTGTATGGCTCGATACTGACATTTGCCATATCTGCGTTCAGCCTCGTATATATCAGCTCCGGTGGTGCGGTTATTTTGGCTTCATTGATGATAGCTGTTATCTATGCGATCTTTGCTGCCGGTTTGCCTGCACTGCTAAAAGCGATCTCTTCAAATGCTACAAACACCAGGACCATCAATATTGGCGCGGCCGCAATTTGCATGCTCATTCCTATATTGATGGCCAGCCAGGAATGGGACGATCATGATCGCAGCAGGAAGACATTGGCACGAGATACTGCCATCAACTATTTGGAAAGCTGCCCTGAAAATGCGATTCTCTTTTGCTTTGGTGATAATGACACTTACCCGCTATGGTACGCACAGGAAGTAGAAAAGATAAGACCCGATATCCGGATTATTAATACAAGCTTACTCGGTATTGATTGGTACATCAACCAGCTGCGCTATAAAATAAACAAAAGCGATTCTGTTGATGTTATCTGGAGCCCTGAGCAAATCATGGGAGATGGATTTGCGCAACTTCAATACGTTCCCGATCAAAGAGGTGGTGATAATTATTTTGACCTGTACACGGTAATGAGCAATCTCGGGAAGCAAGTGAATCCTTCTACCTTACCTGTAAAAAAGTTCGAAGTACCGGTCGATACGGTTCTTGTAAGAAATAACGGAACTGTAGCGGCAAACGACGTAGTACCGGCAAAAATGACTTTTGAACTTCCTGAAAATTTTAACCCGCAAAGAGATGACCTGATAATCCTCAATATCATCGCCACGAATAGATGGAAGAGGCCGATTTGCTTTACATCACCCCAGGTGGGAATGGGGCTTCAACCTTATTTAAGAAAAGAAGGATTGACGTATCGCCTGACACCTGTCCAGGCAAATGGCAGTCCTGATACCGATTGGATGATGAATGTTTTGATGACAAAGTTCAGAAATGGAAACGCTGATAAAAAAGGGGTGTACTATGATGAAACAAACCGGGCTCATTTATCTACTCCGCAAGGCATAAGACAAGCCTTTGCTGATCTTGCCCAGGACCTGAATTCAAAGAATAGAAAGGATGATGCCAGGAGGCTCCTGATGAAATGCGACACTCTCGTACCCGGTGAACACATACCTTATGGTTTGGCCAGCCGGAACGAGGCTCACAACTATACAAGTTATTTGCTGCTGGAAGCGGCTTATGGGGCTGGCGCTACTGATCTTGCAGCTAAAATCAGCAGACAACTGAATAAAGATCTGAACCAGCAGGCTGATTACTATGCTTCACTTGGAGATATTCCTAAAACAAAACTCCAGGAAGTTTTGAGACAATTCAACACGCTACGTTACATGGAGCAGAGCCAACAAAAAGATTATCAATCGAACACATACCTGAATAATAACCTTTCTTCATTCCAGTTGGGACTGGTGCAGGAGATCAGCAGTGTATTTGGGATTATGGATTATGTGAAACAGGTTGAGGATAAATACAATCCAAAAACACCAAAAGATACCTTAAACCAAATACCTGATTCCAGTCTATTTAACCAACAACAGGGTATTGATAGCCCGAAGAGAGATACACCACGCGGGGTAAGACCGTAATAAATGTTGTAACAAAATTAAACCTTCCGAAACCGGGAGGTTTATTATTTAAGCGTAACGTCCATTAGATAAAGTTGTAATTTGCTAAAGGGTTTGGTGGAAGGCCGAAGTCTGAAGTCTGAAGTACGAAGTCCGAGGTCCGAAGTCCGAAGTCGGAAGTCTAAAATCCGAAATCTAAAATCGAATGATCGGTCATCATTTTAAAAAATTTGATCCCAACGAAGGCGCCAAATCGCGGTTTGAGCAGTTGCTTGATATGTTCATGCAATTACTAACCTATACCAATGGCGATCTCTCGGAAGCGTTGAGCTGGATGAATGAGCTGGATAAGAAATTTGAATTGACCAATGATGAATATGGCATTGGTGATTTTATCGAAGACTTAAAAGATAAAGGTTACATCACGGATGACAACCAGCTTGGTGAAATCAAGATCACTCCAAAAACAGAACAAGGCATTCGTAAAAGAAGTCTCGAAGAGATATTTGGCAAGCTAAAGAAAACAAAACAGGGAGATCATCACAGTTTCAAGCCGGGGCAGGGCGATGAACAAAACCCCGAATCAAGACCATTTCGTTTTGGCGACATGATCGAGCAGATCGACTTTACTGAAAGCATCCGCAATGCACAGATCAATCATGGCATTGAAAGTTTCAGCATGCAGGAAGACGATCTTAGCATTCGTGAAACGGATTTTAAAGCACAAACGTCTACAGTGCTGATGATCGATATTTCTCATTCAATGATCCTTTATGGAGAAGACAGGATCACTCCAGCCAAGAAAGTAGCCATGGCATTGAGTGAGCTAATCACAACAAGATACCCAAAAGACACGCTGGATATTGTTGTTTTTGGTAATGATGCCTGGCCGGTTGAAATAAAGGACCTGCCCTATCTCCAGGTAGGCCCATATCATACCAACACAGTGGCAGGGTTAGAACTCGCCATGGATATCCTAAGACGAAGAAAAAATCCGAATAAGCAAATTTTCATGATCACCGATGGCAAGCCGACGTGTTTAAAGATCGGGAAAAGATATTATAAAAACAGTTTTGGCCTGGATCGGAAGATCACAACACGGTGTTTGAACCTGGCAGCGCAGTGTAAAAAATTGAAAATTCCTATTACGACTTTTATGATCGCCACAGATCCGTATCTGCAGCGATTCGTAAATGAATTCACCGAGACAAATAATGGCAAAGCTTTCTTTGCTTCGCTGGATAAATTGGGGGCATTTATTTTTAAAGATTTTGAAAGCGGGAAAAGAAAGACAGTGTATTAAACCAGGATTTTCAGGATTAAGAAGATTAGGGAGAAATCAGGGATTATTTAATGAAGTTAATAACGCTTTTAGCATCAATTGCTCATTATTTTTCGTTTTGATGAATTCGTGCCGGGGCAAATATTCAATGCGTTGATGGATTTTGAAGAGTGTAAGGAAGAAAAAGGTGATAAGATCACCAAAAAAAAGACAAGATAATTAACAAACAAATGAGGAGATTGCTGCGGCTTCGCCTTGCAATTAACTATGAACATTCAAAACATAAAGACACTTGGAGAGTTAAAGAGATCCGGGTACCAATACCGCAGCATTAAGGAAGAGCTGCGCCAGAACCTCATTCTTAAACTCAAAAGGAAGGAAAATACTTTTCCCGGCATCATCGGATATGAAGACAGCGTAGTGCCTGATGTTGAAAGAGCGATATTGAGTAAACACAATATTCTTTTCCTGGGACTCCGTGGCCAGGCTAAAACAAGAATGGCCAGGTTGATGACAGAGTTGCTTGATGAATATATTCCGTCCATTGCCGGCACCGAATTAAATGACGATCCGTTACATCCTGTTTCCAAATATGGGATCGACCAGGTTGCTGTGCATGGCGATGAAACGCCGATTCACTGGATACATCGGAGTGAACGGTACGGAGAGAAGCTGGCAACTCCCGATGTCAGTGTTGCCGACCTTATTGGTGACATTGACCCAATAAAAGCCGCCAATCTTAAACTGAGTTTTGCAGACGAAAGAGTGATCCACTATGGTATTATTCCAAAAAGTAATCGTGGCATTTTCGTGATCAATGAGTTGCCCGACCTGCAGGCAAGAATCCAGGTGGCCTTATTTAATATCCTCGAAGAAGGCGATGTGCAGATACGTGGGTTTAAATTGCGCCTGCCCCTCGATATACTTTTTGTGTTTACAGCAAATCCTGAAGATTATACGAACCGTGGTTCGATCGTAACGCCGTTGAAAGACCGTATCGAGAGCCAGATATTAACGCATTACCCGAAAACGCTCGAAACAGCACTTGAAATAACAGGGCAGGAAGCGGTGATCCATGATGAACAAAAACAAAAAGTAAAGGTCAGTGATCTTGTCAAGCGGCTGATCGAGCAAGTGGCGTTTGAAGCCAGAGCCAGCGAGTTTGTGGATAAGAAAAGCGGTGTAAGCGCAAGGCTCACTATTTCGGCTTTTGAAAATGCAGTAAGCGCGGCAGAGCGGAGGGCGATTGTGAATCATGAATCGCAAACACAGGTTTGGTTGAGTGACCTCGCCGGTATCATTCCTTCGATCACGGGTAAAATTGAACTGGTGTATGAAGGTGAGCAGGAAGGTCCCTACCAGGTAGCGATGAATTTGCTTGACAAAGCCATCCGTTCCCAATTTGCCAATTATTTTCCCAATCCCGAAGTGCTGAAAAAAAGAATGAAGCCAAAGAATGTGGAAGAACCTTCACGGGACGAAAATCCCTACCGTTCCATTATTAATTGGTTTGATAAAGGCAACCAGCTAAACCTGTTTTTTAATTCTAAGGATTCGGATAAGTTGGTCCAGCTTTATAAAGTAGACGGTTTACATCCCATGGTGAAAAAATTTTACAAGGCTGCCAATGAAAAAGAAACAGCGTTATTGATGGAGTTTGTTTTACATGGCCTTTCTGCATACTCCATGATCAGTAAAAGAGTCATTGAAGGCAAAATAGAGTTTAAAGACCTGATGGGCTCGATGCTGAATCTGGGTGGAATAAAAACAAGTGATGAAGATGACGATAGCGAAGATTTTAGTTGACGTTTTTTACCACATTGACATTTTTTAACCTAAAGGACTATGTGGTTAAATAACCTAATATTTTAAGTCCCGGGTTAAATAACATTCACTTCTCTTTCCATCAGTACTCCAAACTTTTTATTTACACTTTGCAATATCTGTTCACTCAGATCATAAATTTCTTTGCCCGTCGCGTTGCCATAATTCACCAATACCAACGCCT
>DASTIZ010000059.1:0-3345 GCA_035717045.1 Chitinophagaceae bacterium | reverse complement strand
TGAAAAACCTGTTCCTTTATCTTTCTTTTTACATTTTGAATCCAATGAAGAATAACGTGGTAAATCAACTGCGTTCCGATCTTTATCACAAGATCCTTCATTTGCCTATTGGCTATTTTACGGAGAAACGAAAAGGTGATCTGATCAGCCGAATTACCAACGACATTGCTGAAGTCGAAAACTCTGTTGTGGGCACGTTAGAAGGCTGGGTCCGGGATCCATTAACCATTATGATCAACTTTGCATTTCTTTTTTATTTGAGCCCGCAACTGACCTTATTCCTCCTAATTTTTATACCTATTATTGGTTTCGTAATTGGCCGCATTTCAAGAACATTGAAGAAACAGTCTCTTGAAGCGGCCATAAAATATGGTGAATCAGTATCTGTACTTGATGAAACCCTCGGCGGCCTCCGTGTAATAAAGGCGTTTAATATCGAACCCTTGCTAAAGAATAAATTTTTCCGGATCAATGAAGAGTTACTGACTGCAAAAAATAAGATTGGTTATCGTCGCGATCTGGCATCCCCCATGTCAGAATTTTTGGGCGTGGTTGTTTTTGCAGCCATACTATGGTACGGGGGCAGCAGGATCATTAGTGGTACAATCCCCCTGGAGGGCTCTGCTTTCATTGGTTATCTGGCTTTATTTTACAATATTATCAATCCCGCAAAATCAATTTCGCTCGCGTTTAGCAACATGCAAAAAGGAAGCGCCGCGATCGGGAGAATTGAAGAAGTATTAAAAACCCCGGTTACCGTTGACGATAATGTACATGGCAAACAATTACATTCATTCAATAGCAGAATCGAATTCCGGGATGTCAGGTTCGCCTATGATGATGCGGTAATACTCGACAATATCAACCTTGTTATTGAAAAAGGAAAAACGATTGCGTTGGTTGGATCATCGGGCGCCGGCAAATCAACCTTAGCCGATCTTGTTCCGAGATTTCATGATGTCACTGGCGGCCAGGTATTAATTGATGGGATTAATATTAAGGAGTATTCCCTGCAATCGGTAAGGAGCTTAATGAGCATCGTTACCCAGGAACCGATCCTGTTTAATGATACGATTGCAAACAATATCCGTCTCGGTAAGGCTGACGCACCAGACGAAGAAATAATACAAGCCGCCAAAGTGGCTAATGCACATAATTTCATCATTCAAAAAGAACAGGGCTACGCATCAAACATTGGCGATCGCGGCACCAAGCTGAGTGGTGGCGAAAGACAACGGCTGACGATTGCAAGAGCATTGATCAAGAATCCGCCGATCCTTATCCTGGATGAAGCCACATCATCACTTGATACCGAAAGCGAAAGACTGGTGCAGGATGCTATCAATAATATGATGCAGAACAGGACAAGTATTGTGATCGCACACCGGCTAAGTACCATTCGCCACGCTGATGAGATCATTGTTTTACAAAGAGGAAAAATTGTTGAACGCGGAACACACGATCAGCTGCTCTCACAAAATGGGTTTTATAAACGATTGGTGGAAATGCAGGAGGTGAAGTGATCAGTACCATGCCATCATTTAAGTTGGAAGTGCACGCAATTATGTTGGTTTTGTTACCGTGATTTTACGATTTATTACTGATATCAACCTGGCTTCATCAAAGGGTCTGATATTTGCATAACAGAGCAATAGTTTGCGCACTCAATTCAAACTCATATCATTTGTATTTCTTTTTTTAATCCTTGCGAATCCAAAAGGATTTGCCGGTGATCTTTTTGGTGAAATAATTTCTACAAAAGAACAGGCCTTTTCCTTTCTGGACAAAATCGATCAATCAAAGGAGAGTTCTCTCTGGCCTAATATTAAACCTAAGCTGTTTTATGATAATCTAAAACTGAATTTGGAAAATCCAGGTAGCTTTTACCCGGGCCGGAGTACAAATTTCTGTGCCTATGGTGCTCTCTCATACCTCGTAATGCAAAAAGATCCCCTCGGTTATGTAAAATTCATGAATGAATTGTATGACAAGGGCGAATCAAACTTTAATAACAATCATTTCAGGCCCCCAAAAGAAATAAAAAAGGCCGCAGGCTCTTTAAAATTCAAAGGAGTGCTTGACATACGGCATGCAGAACAAATGTGGTTCCTGGTGCTGGCAGATAAATTCAAAGGCTATCTGAATTTTTTTAACAGGCGCTTCCGCGAAGGTGATGAAAATACGTTCTGGGCAGCTACCAACCTTGCTAAGTTTGACAAAATGGTTTATAAAATGTGCGGCACGCATGTAAGCGCCGTCGGCAGTGATCTCATTAAACCCTGGGTAAAAGATCCGTACAGTTACCTGGTAAAAAGAATAGACAATAAGATCATCAGCCTTTACATAAACAACAGGATCATACATAAAAAGAACCATGATAAGATCAAGTTTTCAATCCCGACACACTATGTCATCTTAAAAGAAATAAGAAAGGCGGGCAATACGGTTACACTCCGGTACTGGGATTACGGCGGGGACACAGAATTGCAGATCAGCCCGCGTACTTTGAAAAAAATCATCTTCGGAATTATAACCATCGACAAATGATCCGCTGCCTTGTACTTCTCCTTATTAGTTCGTTACTACTGGTATCTTGCAGCACCAGGATCGTTTCCAATAATTATTACCAGCAGCACAAAAGAACCGTCGACAGCATTGAAAGCCGGTATGAAAAATTAAATGCGAGCAAACCTTTTTCCCTCGCCTTTACAGACAAAAACCTGAATATTGTCGCACTTGAAATGATATCTGACACATTAACGCGGATCTATGAGTTTGCCATGAATGAGCATAGACTCGCTGACACGCTTGTCAAATACAACTACGATACAACCGGCATCTTTTACCTGATCAGGAAAATGCAGCTCACGCACGTTACCTGGATCAACAGTTTTGATTATTATGTAAATGATCTGCCACAGCGGTTAATCATATTAAGCATAAAACCAGTAACAATAAGATATCTTTTTTCGCCACCGAAATATATTGCATTGGCGTATTTCAGAACTCCGCAATCATTTGATGAAAAAGGCAGATTGCTGGACAGCCGCAGGACAAAAAGACTACGAAAAATAAAAGGACAAACGTTTTATAAGATCACTAACCGTATCTGTTATACGATTACTGATAAATATCGTTAAGGCTTCGTAATCCAGCATCCAGCATCCACTATCCGATATCCAGTATCCCCTACTTCAGCACTTCTCTCGATATAACGATCTTCTGGATCTCACTCGTTCCCTCACCTATCGTACAAAGCTTTGAATCGCGATAATATTTTTCAACCGGGAAATCTTTTGTATATCCGTACCCACCAAAGACCTGCACCGCATCATTTGAAACCTT
>DASTIZ010000058.1:0-5814 GCA_035717045.1 Chitinophagaceae bacterium | reverse complement strand
ATGCGAACCTGTGATGCGGTAGGTGTACAGGAGGTTTATGTATTGAACACAAAAATTCCCCGACATAAAAAATGGGGAGCTAAAAGTTCTTCAAGCGCCGCAAAATGGCTCACCGTTCATCAATTTGACAAGGCAGAAGAATGTTTTAGTGAATTAAGAAAGAAGTATGCAAAAATTTTAACTACGCATTTAAGCAGTGATGCCGTAATCTTGTATGATATAGATTTTACCCAACCATTGGCTCTTGTTTTTGGAAATGAGCATAGTGGGGTTTCCGAAGAAATAAGAATGCTGGCGGATGGCAACTTTATTATTCCGCAAACAGGGATTATACGATCACTGAATATAAGTGTGGCCTGCGCCGTAACTTTATATGAAGCCTACCGGCAAAAGCGTGCAGCCGGTCACTATGATCAGCCAAAACTAAATGAAGAAGTCTTAACTGGACTGATGAGAAAATGGAGTAACCTGGAGAATGATCAGTAAAATAATATCAAATGTTCAATGCTCTCCGAAGGAGTCCTTACGGACAATGTTCAATCCCGAAAGCTATCGGGATCAATGTTCAAATTAAGTGTCTGCTTTTTGCGCTTGTTTTCTTTATTTCATGCAAAGAAGAAACGAAGTCACAATCCATTGCTAAGTGGAAGATCGGGGAACTGGAAAGATATATTGCAGATAGCGATACACCGACAATAGTAAATTTCTGGGCCACTTATTGCGTTCCTTGCTTAAAGGAAATCCCTTATTTTGAAGAGGCTGTAAAGAAGTATAAGAATAAAGGGATAAAACTTCTTCTTGTTAGTCTGGATTTCAAAGAAGCATATCCTGAAAAGGTGAGCGAATTTGTAGACAAG
The DNA here is from genome assembly GCA_035717045.1 of Chitinophagaceae bacterium. GTDB lineage: Bacteria > Bacteroidota > Bacteroidia > Chitinophagales > Chitinophagaceae > VBAS01. The sequence continues at coordinate 4,957 of DASTIZ010000058.1, read as the reverse complement.
AGAAAATTTACTTCACAAGTGGTGTGGCTTGATGAAACCAATGCCGATTATTTCTGCCCAAAAATTGATAGCACCTGGTCAGGTGTAATGCCTGCCACTCTTTTTATCAATAATAGGACCTCAACCCGCAGCTTTTTTGAGGAAGAAATGTCAAAAGAAAAATTTGAGGAAGAACTCAAAAAGATCTGTGCTGACTAACTCCGCAATTCCTCAATTGTATCCGCATCTCGTTTGGCATTCATTTGATTTAGCTGGTAAAGGAAGTACATCCAGGCAGCGATGGCCACTACGGCTAATACAATCCCAAGAAAGCTGCCATAATAAAAGCTGCGTGCAAGCAGGTAACCGGCAGCCGCAAAAAAAGAAAGAATGATCGCTCTGTTGATAATTTTCCGGAGGTTCATAAGCGCGGGTTTGAGCCTTTAACCAGGACGCAGTAAATCCAGGTTGAAGGGTAATTAGGAAATGATGTGACGGCAATTTACCGGATAGATGCGACACGTGAGAAATTCCATAACCCTTCTTAAAAAAAATCCCCCGGTTTGGGGGGACATATTGGAACAATTTTCAAGAATCAGCCTTTTCTCTTGATCTGGCAGCCCATGGACCTGGACTCCTTTTGGGTAACGTCTTTGCCTGCTATCATTTCATCGATCGCTATTTGCAAATGCTTACGATTTACTGCCGAAGCATCACCGGGATTGTCGTCAATAGCACCATGGTAAACGTGCTTGCCCTCGGCGTTGAAAAGGAAAACTTCAGGCGTACGGTTAGCACCGAATTCGTCAGCCAATACGTTATTAGCATCAACTGCATAATACCACTTGTAGCCCTGTGCCGCTCCGTACTTTTTCATCTCAGCGTAGGAATCTGCGTCATCACGCTGACCCTCGTTAGAGTTTAGTAAAATAACGCCAACCTCTTTTGAGAGGGCGTAATTAGCAATTTCAGCTGTCCGGGACTGGTTCTTAATAACCCAGGGACAAGTGTTGCAACTGAACATTACTAACAAGCCATTCTTCTTTCTGACCTCCTTTAAAGAAACTTCTTTACCTGAAATATCTTTTAATCTCAGATCAGGTTTCGGGATGCTTGCACCAATCGGCAACACATTCAAGTTGGTAAAGGCTGAGAAAACAGCAACGGCTGTAAATGCAAAAAATACTTTTTTCATGGTTTAATATTTGACAGGTCAAAGTTCTGCCTTTTTTTCAAATCCCGTTAGCCGCCCGACACAGGATTTTTCCTTTGGTCAGCCAGCTTACGCAACGAAGAAATACTCACGTTCAATTCAAATCCGATCAATAGTACCAGCGAATTAAAATAGATCAACAACATGACCATCAGGATCGTAGCAATAGAGCCATACAATTGGTTATAGTTCCCGAAATTGGCAACATAATAGGAAAACCCCATTGTAAAAGCAATCATCATGAATGTAGCAAGAATAGAGCCGGGATTGATGAATTTCCACTTCTTATGCACGGCCGGTGCATGGCGATAAATAAATGAAATACAAAGGAAGAAAAGCAGGATAATTACTATCCATCTCACATTTAATATGATCGTCCTGATCGTGGGATCCTCGACTCCCAGCCAGGTCAGCACAGTTCCTCTTGTCACCAGTGCTATCAGCGACAACAGGATAATGACAATCAAATACAGCGTAAGCTTGATCGCTACCCACCGCTCATGGATAACATGTCTTTGTGAAAAACCTATATAGTTCATCTTATTAAATGAATGCATAATACCAATCATGGCATTGGAAGAAAAGTATAGGGCGAGGATCGCGCCAAATGACAGCAAGCCACTCCGTTCAATTGAGGCAAAATCTTTTAAGAAAGTTATTATAGGGTCATGGTTCCGTTTACCCGGTATTACATCCCGTATAAGTTCATACAGCTGTTCTAATTCGTCCTTTATGGGTAAATAGGGCAGAAGGGTGAAAATAAAAATACAGGCTGGTGGCAGTGCAAGTAATAAATTAAACGCGATCGACGCCGCCCGTTCATTCAAACTTGTTTTTTGAATTTGAATAAAAAAAAATCTTACTACATCAAAAAGGGGAATACCGTGAAAACCCGGCAGGAAGATGTTCTTGCTCTTTCGGATAACGAATTTTACCGGAACAGATGTGATGAATTTCCGCCTTATCTGGGTTAGCAAATGCATGTAGCCTTAACGGTTTGCTTTTCTTATTGAATCCTGCCTATCCTGTGCACGGGCAAATTCTTTTGCCAACTTTAAATGATCATCATAGTTTTTTGAATATACATGTGTGCCGGAAAAATCACTGTTAGCGACAAAATAAAGATAGTCTGTTTGCGGGGCATTCAAAACCATATCAATCGTTTCGGGTTGAGGAGTGCATACAGGGCCCGGGGGTAAACCGGCATTCATGTACGTATTGTAAGGAGATTGTACGGTCAGGTGTTTTTCATAAATCCTTTTGAGCGTAAAATCCTTCAAGGCAAACTTTACAGTTGGGTCGGCCTGCAAACGCATATTATTTTTCAAACGGTTTATGTAGACGCTTGCCATGGTGCCTTTTTCAGGAGCATGATTGCTTTCTTCATCTACGATGGAAGCTAAAATGGTGACCTGGACAGGTGTCAGGCCTTGTTTTCCGGCCCTTGATTTTCTATCGTCGGTCCAGAATTTCTGCCAATGATCAAATAGTTTCTGATACACCTTTTTAGGGTCGCTGTTCCAATAGTAAGAATATGTATCCGGCATCACGGCGGCGAGCACCGTATTTGTATCGAGTCCAAATGTCTTCAATGAATCGTTATTCGTTAAGAATTGCATGGCAGCTAACGAATCAAATTCAAACTGCTGACCCAGTTTTTTTGCAAAGTCTTCTTTCAAACGAAGTTTAGTGATCACCAGCTTTACGGGTGTTTGCCGTCCGTTTTTAAGAAGCCGCACGAGTTCAAACAGGCTCATCCCTTTTTTGATCTCATACTTGCCTGCTCTTGCCGTTCGAAAACCCATTCCAGCTGAAAGCCAGTCAAACCATTGGGCCGATGAAATAATCTTTTTCGAGATCAATTCATCGCGCATCTCATTAAAACCTGAACCCGACCTGATGTAAAAAAACTTGTCCTGCGGAGCGGAAACTGAAGGACCTAAAACTTTCCATGCGGAAAAGGCAGCGACAACAAAAACAATGATCAATAGAATTCGCAAGGTTTTTTTCATAGTGTTCCAATTAACTGAACAAACTTTGGTAAAGTTGATAAAAGTCCCAGGAACTTTTTTGTTCCAAATCCGGCCTAACGCTATCAACAAAATAAATAAAAAACCCCGTCTTTAAGACAGGGTTTCCGAATATCTTTTATTAAAAATTATTGATTTGTTTGCGGAGCAGTTGGAGTCGGAATGGCTGGTGTAGCATTTGTTGCCGACGGATTTGTCAACGGACTAGTAGGATTCGTATTGATCGGTTGCGTTCCAATTTTTCCCGATGTATTGGGTACATTAGAAGTATCTCCTGAAATAAAAACCGTAGAAATAAGGCACAAAACACCTATTAGTCCGGCAAAGATCCATGTTCCTTTTTCAAGCACGTCGGTGGTCTGCTTTACACCCATGAACTGATTGCTGAACCCGGCGATATTACCCGCAAGTCCACCGCCCTTTGGGTTTTGTATAAGTACGATCAGCCCAAGGATCACACTGGCCAGTATTATAATTATTACAAAAAGTGTTGTCATATCAGGGTTTCTTTAAATTTTCAATAAGGGATGCAAAATAACTGCTTTTAGAGGGATTGAGCAAACTTAATTTCCGATAGATCTCTGCCGCTTTCTCAGGCTGGCCCTGCTTGATCCACACTTCAGCCATCGTCTCAGTTTCAACGTTTCTGTCTTCAATGGAATGGGTGGCAAGTTCGACCACTTTTTCCTCGGAGCGGGCATCAGACATAGCGGCAACCTGTTGCGGTGGTAACTGCTTGATAGTTTTCAGCCATTCAGTAAAACTTTTTAATTGTTGGCTGAAGCGGTCTTTAGGCTTTTCTTCAATAACATTTTTAATTCCCTGTGAAGCAAAGTAATCGACAGTGTAGTAAGGTTCAAAAACATGCGGCGGATTACCCGAACCGGTGATCGGGGAAGTTTGTTGAACAGGTATTGTTTCAACTTCCTCTTTTTTTGAAGCATTGATAAATTCATGATGATTTTTTTCAAGAACCAGTTCATCGTTATTGGGTTCTTCTAATACTTCTTCCACCGGTTTTTTTTCTTCACGTGCTATTATTTCAATTGATGATTTACTGTTTAAGAGGTGATCCAACCAAAGAGGATTATTAATATGAAGTGAAGCCGTGATCAACTGTTGTTCAAAATCCGGATGTTCTGATTGTTTTTCCTTTGCTGCCAGTAATAATTGCGCTGAAGAAAAGTACGGATATTGGTTTGCCAGTTCTGTTATTTCCTCAATGCTGCATTCCTCCAAACTATTTTTTTTGAACAAAGAGAAAGCCAGTTTGTTTATCAGTTCATGCATTGCCAAAATATTATTCCCAATCAGAAAAAATCCTGTTGAATATTTCATCAACCAGGTTACGGATCATTTCATCATTTATTTTTTGCTCGGCTTGCGGCAAAGTTAGGTTGGCGGAAAAATCGAAACTACGGCTTATTGAAAAATTTTTGGGTTCGGCGTTTGGTGTTTTGCGATCAAGTAAAGTAATATTTACACCAACTGTAAGACGGTTGGTGGCAACTTGCTGCGCAGAGATTCCCGAGGTGGTAACATCATATTGGGAGACATACGCTGAAATTTCATAGTCAGCATTGTCATTATTCACTTGTGTAAGACTCGTCTGGCTCACTATCTTTTGACGAAGCCTGTCTGTTAATTGCGGACTTAATTGCGTATTAATGTACCGTGCTTTATTTTCAATGGGGAGTACTCTTACTGTTTTTATATCAGGTGGAATTGAAACCTG
>DASTIZ010000057.1:0-3995 GCA_035717045.1 Chitinophagaceae bacterium | reverse complement strand
GCGATATGAATCGGTTTGCTTTGCTTCATCAGCGGGTGATCACATTGTTTCCTATCTTCTGTAATATCTGGTGAGCGACATCCATCGCCATCAGCCCATCTATTTCTGATACTATCGGTCTCGTATTCTTTTCAATTGAGTTCTTAAATTCCTCCAGTTCTTTTTTTATTGCGTTTACCTCAGGGATCTGCGGGTTTGAAATAGCGATGCTTTTCTTTCCATTTAATGTTTCTATATCGAATGTAAAAACATTCGCATCGTCCGTTTCACTATCTTTTAACTTAATCACTTCAGATTTTTTATTCAGGAAGTCAATACCGATATAGGCATCCTTCTGGAAGATGCGGATCTTGCGCATTTTTTTCATCGATATTCTTGACGAAGTAAGATTTGCAACACAGCCGTTGTTAAATTCAATTCGTACGTTGGCGATATCAGGGGTTTCTGTCATTACCCCTACACCACTGGCCGAAATGTATTTGACATCGCTTTTTACAATGCTTAAGATGATATCAATATCATGGATCATCAGGTCCAGTATCACGCTTACCTCAGTGCCTCTTGGATTAAATTGTGCCAAACGATGTACCTCGATAAACATCGGGTTCATCTTCAGATCTTTTACGGCCAGAAAAGCGGGGTTGAATCTTTCAACGTGACCCACCTGGAGTTTGACATTTGATTCCTTAACGAGTTTGACAAGCGCATGTGCTTCATCCATTGTTTGTGCCAATGGTTTTTCCACAAAAACATGTTTTCCTTTTTTTATGGCGGCTTCGCAAATCGTAAAATGATGATCGGTAGGTGCAACAACATCAACAGCATCAATTAGGCTTAATAGCTTACCAGGTTCATCAAACCGTTTGATCTTATATTTTTCTATTACTTCATTTGAATTCTTATCATCAGGGTCATAAAACCCTGTGATCTCAACGCCGGGAATTTCTTTCCAGTTATTCAAATGAAATTTACCAAGATGTCCTACACCAAAAACTCCAACCTTGAGCATGTTGTTTGATTAATGCCCAAAGATAAAGATTGGTAGTTCTGAACCTAAACTGTTCAGCTAAGAATAGACGACTGATTTTGATAAGCTGTACTCGGATGATAGATAAACAGGCAAGTGCCGTTTTTTATCGTATTGATGATGGGTTTTGCCTCTTTGCTCATTACAGCCGGGCAACCCAGGCTTCTACCGATGTATCCCAGTTTCGGGATGTAGGCAGGGTTTACGTAGTCTGCACCATGCATGACAATAGCTCGTTCGTAGGCATTGTCATTAACACCTCTTTCAAGACCTTGCAACCGGAGTGAATAGCCATGTTTACCCTGATAGGTATCTAGCGTCTTATAAAAACCCAGGCTGCTTTTGAATGAAGATGATTGGTTTGAGAATGAGTTGGCCATTACCGTACCTGAGTTCCTTCCATGTGCTACATAGGTCCTGTAAAGAACCTTGTAATTTTTCAAATCAACAACATAGAGTCTTTTTTCAGTGCTGGGGATGCTGAAATCTACGATTGAAATGATGTTATCGTTTAAGATCACACCTTGTTCCTTTAATTTCTCAAAACCCTTTTGCGCCAATTCAAAGGCTTGGCGATTAAGACCTGTAACATGTAACTTAAGGCTATCATACACTGAAACTGCGGATGGAAGCGAAGGAATGAAATCGCTAATTGAATTAGAAACCGTGTTTTTAACCTGTGTCGCTCTTTTTTCAACAGATTTTGCAAAGGCAAATGGGAAAGAAAATAAACCAACTAATAGGGATGAAATGAATAAATAAGCATTACGCACCTTTCTTTTCTGCATTGCTACTAATGTTTATTAGTTAAAAAATAAAACTGCCCTGGTGTTACACCGGGCAGTTAGTTTCGTTTTGTTTCAAGGGTGCACTCGCTAATAACGAGTCATTTTGGATTTTCTTATCCTTGGGAATATATTATAACCAACAAATCTCTTCGACCTTCTCAGACAACCTCTGAACTTTTGCGGACCAGATCCCGACTGATTCGGGACGACCTCCAAACTTTCTGCGGACCGGACGGGACTCGAACCCGCGACCTCCGCCGTGACAGGGCGGCATTCTAACCAACTGAACTACCGATCCATTTATTGGAATCGGCATTCCTACCATCCCGATAGCCATCGGGAAAACTACCGATCCAACCCTTAAAATGAGGCGTTTTCACGTCATTTTTAAGGATGGCAAAGATAGCCCTGCCCAACCTTGCTTCCAAAAGTTTTTCCTCTACACACCAGCGAAAATTCAGGATTAAATTCTTAAACACCATAGTTAGACGTCACACATTCTCCGACCTTGTGGTGATGTGGATAACTGTTTATAGCTGTTTATACATTGATGCGGCCCAATTATTGAGTGTTCCAGATTATCAATCATTGGTGCAATGCTGAGTTCTTCAACGGTCAAACTGCTTAGGATTCCCTTTTCTTTTTTTCTTTCACCTATCTACTTTTTTGCTTTGGCACAGGTGCAGGAGATCAATTGGTTCCATGCTATTCTGGTTTTTGTTATTCTGCATTTCCTGGTCTACCCGGCAAGTAACGGGTACAATAGCTATATGGACCACGATACCGGAAGTATTGGGCTGCTTGAGCGACCGCCCTCACCTTCACGTCAACTGTTTTGGACGACTGTTGTTTTGGATTCACTCGGCATAATATTGAGCTTACTGGTGGGGTTATTATTTACTGCTGTCATGCTATTATACATAGGTGCATCCAAGGCGTACAGTTATAGGGGGATTCGCTTGAAAAAATTCCCCTACCTCGGGTACCTGATCGTGGTCCTTTTCCAGGGTGCGGCTACTTTTTGGATAGTTTACCATGGGAGCAGCGCTCAAAAGAGTAGCTGGGTGCCCTGGCAAGGAATGGTTATATGTTCCTTATTGGTGGGTGGTTTTTATCCCCTCACTCAGATATACCAGCACAAGCAGGATCTTGAGGATGGCGTAAGTACGATCAGCTATAAACTGGGTTATGATGGAACCTTTATCTTCTGTGCAATTGTTTACTTGCTGGCATGGATCTTCATGGCACAATTTTTTATCAGTAATGAGCGAGGGAATCAATTATTGATGATTGGCATCTTTTTTATCCCTGTCATCGTTTATTTCACCAGGTGGTTCATATTGGTACATAAAGATCACAAGCAGGCAAATTTCAGGAATACGATGAGGATGAACTGGCTGGCGGCAACCTGTACCAACATTTCTTTCATGATCTTATTAATATGGAGGTGGTTTGAGTAAAATTATAGCAATAGGAACGGCAGTACCGGAATACAGGTATGAACAGGAAAAGATCTTTGAGTTCATGAGTCGTGTATATGCGATTAATGAGATGGAAAAAAGAAAACTGAAATTTCTTTACAAGTATAGCGGTATCAATACACGGTATTCTGTCATAGAAGACTACAGCCTGCCCGCCGATGAATGGAAATTCTTTATACCAACAGAAAACCTGGAACCTTTTCCTTCGATCGAGAAACGAATGCGGGTCTTTCGTGAGCACGCTGCCCCCCTTTCCTTACAGGCGATTGCTGATTGTCTTGAAAATTTTAAAGATCAAAGGATCACCCATCTTATCACCGTCAGCTGCACCGGTATGAGTGCACCGGGTCTTGATCTTGAACTGATGGAATTGTTGAAATTACCGGCGACCACATGGCGCACATCGATAAACTTTATGGGTTGCTATGCGGCTATTCATGCGCTAAAACTTGCTGATGCAATTTGTAAAACTGATACCAAGGCAAATGTGCTGATCGTTTGCGTTGAATTGTGTACACTTCATTTTCAAAAGAAATACACTCCCGACAATATTTCAAGTGCTATTATATTCAGTGATGGGGCCGCTGCGGTCCTTGTTTCCGGAAATCCAGCGAGCGAAGGATTGAACATCGACCATTTTTATTCTTCCGTTTCTTTTAAAAGCAAACAGGAAATGGTTTGGGAATTATCTTCTTCCGG
>DASTIZ010000056.1:0-3096 GCA_035717045.1 Chitinophagaceae bacterium | reverse complement strand
AGAGAATCAATGGGTTTATCCAGCGACAGCACATTGATCTTTTCAAAAACGATGGAGGGAGAATTAATTGGCATCTCCACTTCAGCCCCTGACATGAGAATCACCTGGAGATCCAACACAGGCTTAAATTATGAAATTGCTCCTACAGCAATTGAAGAATTTCAAAACATTATTTACGTACCGTCAGGTTCAGGTCTAATTGTTGCCGTGAATCGAAACGATGGCTCTATCTTATGGAAGCATAAAATCTCGAATGCACTTATAACCGATATTATTCCTGTTGCTAAGAATAAAGTCCTGGTTACTTCAATGGATGGCAAGATTACTTTACTTGAACATAAGCACTAAAGAGACGAAGAGTTAAGACTTTGTGGACTATGAGTTTATACCCCATTTCCAAAGAACATATACGCCAAGCTGATAGAAGTAATAATTCCGACCAGATCGGCAAGTAACATTGCCCCTACCGTATACCTTGTATTCCTAACCCCGACGGCGCCGAAGTAAACAGCTATCACATAAAATGTGGTATCCGAAGAGCCTTGCAATACGCAGGCAAGCCTTCCTGCAAAAGAATCCGCGCCATAGGCATTCATCGTATCAATCATCATTCCCCTTGCACCACTTCCGCTAAGTGGTTTTATTAACGCGGTTGGCAGGCCATCGACAAATCTTGTATCTGCTCCCAGACCCGTAAACAGAGCCTTCATCCCATCGATGATAATCTCAAAGACACCGCTGTTTCGAAGCAAACTGATCGCAACCAATAAACCAACCAGGTAAGGAATGATGCGGATAGCGGTTTCAAACCCACCTTTGGCCCCTTCAATGAATGCTTCAAATATGTTTATCTTTTTGTAAACGGCTCCCAGTACAATCAGGAATAAGATAAGTAATAGTATCCCGTTGCCGATGATGCCGGAAACCGCCTGTACGCTATCTGTACCCAATGAATTTAAATACAGGACCAGCGAAGCAATAATTGCGGAGATGCCACCGATCCAGGCAATGATCACAGGCTGAAATAGATTGATCTTTTGTTTTATAGAAACAATGATCATCGCCGCCATCGTAGCAACGAAAGTTGCGATCATACAAGGCACAAAAATATCAGTTGGATTTGCCGCCGGAGGTTTAACGGCCGCCCTGGCCGCAATGATCGAAACAGGTATGAGTGTTAACCCGGCTGCATGTAAACATAAAAACATCACCTGGGCGTTCGTAGCTCTTGTTTTCTCAGCATTTAATTCCTGCAAGCTTTCCATTGCTTTTATACCAAACGGCGTTGCCGCGTTATCAAGCCCAAGCATATTGGCAGAGAAATTCATCATCATATGTCCCATGGACGGATGACCTTTTGGTATATCAGGAAATATTTTTGAAAAGAAAGGCCCGATGATCTTTGACAAGAAACGTATGCCGCCGGCTCTTTCCGCAATACCCATAAACCCCATGAATAAAGCCATGATCCCGATAAGCCCAATACAAATATCCACGGCGGCTTTACAAGTATCGATGATGCCATTTGAGGGCAATAACCGGAATGCTTTATAAGTTTTTCCATCTTTCACAACACGTTCTTTATCCCACACGGCTGTTTTCTCATATTGCAATTGGCTGATGACATTTGCCGGAAGGCTAACAGAATCAATAGCACGCACAGAAACCGTATCTGTATTTTTTCCTGTCACTAACTGGCTGAATATTTTTTCCTGGCCGGGTTGAAATGCAAACTTCACGGTCGCTACTATAATTGCAATTAGGATAAAGGCTGTCCAGATCCTGCTAAGAGCCATAAGCGATTTTAGATTTTAGATTTTGGATTTTAGATTTTCCGAAGCTTGAATATTGTTCATTTTTACGGAATCTCCAAAATCATCTATTCACAGGGAGTCGATACGACTGTCAACACTTGGTCCAAAATCAAAAATCCAATCCCGATAACTATCGGACCTAAAATCCAAAAATAATCTTCCAGGTATTCCTTTCGTTGCAAACATCATTGGGCTTATCTTTGCGCCCCAAAATGGGATTGACACATCATAAATCCAAAATCTAAAATCAAAAATTGAAAATTGAATGGGACTACAAGCAGGAATTGTCGGTTTGCCAAATGTGGGAAAATCAACTTTGTTCAATGCAGTCAGTAATAGCGCTAAAGCACAGGCAAGCAATTATCGTTTTTGTACAATTGATCCGAATATTGGATTGGTGGATGTACCGGATCCGCGATTATATAAATTAGCTGAGCTGGTAAAGCCGCATAAGATCGTACCCACACAACTAGAGATCGTTGATATTGCCGGCCTCGTAAGGGGTGCCAGCAAAGGCGAAGGTCTTGGCAATAAATTCCTGGCTAACATCCGTGAAGTAGATGCGATCATTCATGTTATCCGATGTTTCGAGGATGAAAATGTTTTGCGTGATGAAGGACCTGTGAACCCGGTGAGCGATAAAGAGATTATTGACATTGAATTGCAGTTGAAAGACCTGGATGCGGTAGAAAGAAAGATCCAGAAAACAGAAAAGCAGGCTCGCATTGATCCAAAATTAAAATCCGAGTTGGATGTGCTGACCCGCTGTAAAGCATATTTGGAGAAAGGTAAAAGCATCCGTGAGATGAAATTGAGCAAAGAAGAAAAAGTTGCCATTGCCGACCTGTTTTTACTAACTGATAAACCCGTTTTGTATGTTGCCAATGTAGATGAGCCGTCCATGCATGCCGGGAACAAATATTCTGATGCCTTAGAGGACGCGGTGAGGAATGAAAACGCCCAGCTCATCATCATGAATAATTCGATCGAAGCGCAAATCCAGGAAATGGAAAACCCGGAAGACAGGCAACTATTCATGGAAGAATTCGGAATGACGGAGCCTGCATTGGACCGGTTGATACACGCTACGTATAAATTGCTTGGCTTGTATACTTATTTCACGGCGGGGGTGCAGGAAGTACGAGCGTGGACAATACATGAAGGTTGGAAAGCGCCGCAGGCTGCAGGCGTTATTCATACTGATTTTGAAAAGGGCTTTATCAAGGCCGAAGTGATCAGTTATGATGACTATATTAAATACGGTTCAGAAGCGGCTTGTCGC
>DASTIZ010000055.1:0-4534 GCA_035717045.1 Chitinophagaceae bacterium | reverse complement strand
CATCCAAAATTCAATTTATAATGACTTTTCCCTGCTCCCCTCTACGCCTTTGGCGGAGAGGGGTTGGGGGTGAGGTGCTAACTGCAACCAAGACTATTCCCACAATTCAAACACTTGTAACATGTACCACTCCTGACGGTTATGTGCCCGCAAACATTACATGCCGGTGCATCACTTTGCATACTCTTGTTTGCATTGCTTAACGCGTCTACACTGGTTTCAACTTTTACTGTCACTGATTTCTGAACTTTTACCGGCTGCACTCCATTGCCAGCATTGCCAACCACCCTGACACTTGACAAAGGTTCCTTTTCATACTCAAGACTTGTCGGTATCTCATCCCAATCGTCGGCTCCTGTGTTCAATACTTCGGGTTTATCCAAAACATGCACTAGATCAGTTCTGCCTAAATATTCATAACCAAGTACACGAAAGATAAAGTCAACAAGCGATGTCGTGGATTTGATATTTGGATGTTCAACGAAGCCGGAAGGATCAAACCTGGTAAATGCAAATTTGTCAACGAACTCTTCCAATGGCACACCATATTGTAATCCGATCGATATGGCAATGGCAAAACAGTTCATCATGCTGCGCATCGTTGCTCCTTCTTTCGCCATGTCGATAAAGATCTCGCCCAATGTTCCATCGCTGTATTCGCCGGTACGTAAAAAGATTGCCTGTCCATTGATCTTTGCCTTTTGTGTAAATCCTCTTCTCTTAGCCGGCAAGGAACGACGTTCCACAATTGTCGCCAACCTGCGTTTCAGTTTTGTATCAGGTGAGGCCTGCACCCTCTTTTGTACTTCTTCAAATAACTCTTCAACGGTCAGCTTACTCAAGTCAACAATATTACTTTCTAACGATTGGTGGATTGCTGCTGGCTGCTGACTGTCGACTGCCGACTGTTGACTGTCTTCTGGCTTCTTCTTCTTATCAGACTTGTTGCTGAGCGGTTGGGACAGTTTGGAGCCATCACGATATAAGGCATTTGCTTTTAACCCTAATTGCCAGCTCAGCATATAGGCGCTGGCAATTTCATCTACGGTAGCTTCATTGGGAAGATTGATTGTTTTGGAAATTGCTCCGCTGATAAAAGGCTGCACGGCACCCATCATCCGGATATGGCCATTGGCATGAATAAAACGCTGACCTTTCTTTCCACATTTGTTGGCACAGTCAAAAACGGGCAGATGTTCGTCTTTTAAATAAGGAGCTCCTTCCAGCATACCGGTGCCGCATACATAATCATTCGCCGCATCGATCTGTTCTTCGCTGAAACCAAGAGCTTCCAACAGGCTCCACTCAAAATCATTGTATTGATCGGGTGTAAAGCCCAGGCGTTGCAGGCACTCCTCACCTAACGTATATTTATTGAAAACAAATCCTATTTCAAAGGCAGTGGCCACGGCAGCATCCAGTCTTTTTATTTCATCAGCAATAAAACCTTTCTCGCTTAAAGTTTGGTGGTTGATAAATGGAGCTCCTGCAAACGATGCCGTACCTACCGCATATTTTACAATAGCGTCTGCTTCTTTATCTGAATAATTCAAATTCTTCAATGCTGCCGGCACCGATTGATTGATGATCTTGAAATAACCGCCACCAGAAAGTTTTTTAAATTTCACCAGGGCAAAATCCGGTTCAACCCCGGTGGTATCACAATCCATTACCAAACCGATCGTCCCGGTAGGGGCTATCACTGTTGCCTGCGCATTGCGATAACCATATTTTTCACCCAACTCCACGGCATCGTCCCAGGCTTTGCAGGCAGCTTTCAAAAGATCAGCCGGGCAATACTGCACTTTGATACCCTGCGGTTTCACAGACAGTCCCTCATATTTATCCGCATCGTAAGCAGCCAGACGATGGTTATGCATGACACGCAACATATCCTCACGGTTCTCTTTATATCTTGGAAACGTACCCAGTACCTTCGCCATCTCTGCAGATGTTTTATAAGAAATGCCGGTCATGATCGCCGTGAGGGCACCCGCGATTGCCCTTGCTTCCTCACTATCATACGAAATACCGCTTACCATTAATAATGTACCCAGGTTTGCATACCCAAGTCCAAGTGTTCTGTATTCATAACTTAACTGAGCTACTTCTTTACTTGGAAATTGAGCCATTAATACAGATACTTCCAATACAACGGTCCATAACCTGCAATTGTATTCATAGCCTTCTACGTCAAAGGTGTTTGTTTCCGTATCATAAAACTTCATCAGGTTAGCGGAGGCCAGGTTACATGCCGTATTATCAAGGAACATGTATTCACTGCAGGGGTTTGATGCATTAATGCGACCGCCTTTTGGACAGGTGTGCCACTCATTAATAGTTGTATCGTATTGAGTGCCGGGATCTGCGCAGCGCCAGGCCGCATAGGCGATCTGGTTCCATAATTCCCGGGCAGGAATTTTTTTCATTATCCTTCCATCCATTCTGCCTTTCAGTTCCCATTCGCCATCGTCCTGCAGCACCTTGAAGAATTCGTTTGGTATCCGGACAGAGTTATTAGAGTTCTGTCCACTCACGGTTCTGTACGCTTCGCCCTCGTAATCGCTTGGATAGCCGGCAGCGATCAATGCAGCCACTTTCTTTTCTTCTTCTACTTTCCAATTCACGAATTCCACAATTTCAGGATGATCAAGATCGAGACAAACCATTTTAGCAGCACGACGGGTTGTACCACCACTTTTAATTGCACCGGCTGCCCTATCACCGATCTTTAAGAAGCTCATTAAGCCAGACGATGTGCCACCGCCACTTAGCTTTTCACCTTCACCTCTTAAATGAGAAAAGTTTGTACCCACACCGGAACCATACTTAAATATTCTTGCCTCACGGACCCATAGATCCATGATGCCGCCATCATTGACCAGGTCATCAGTAACGCTTAATATAAAACAGGCATGAGGTTGCGGGCGTTCATAAGCCGATGTGGATCTTTTTAATTCCCCATCAGCCGGGTCAACAAAATAATGACCCTGGGGTTTTCCTTTGATACCATAGCTTTCATATAAACCCGTATTGAACCATTGCGGACTGTTTGGCACACACATTTGATTCAATATTGAATACACTAATTCTTCATAAAAAATTTGGGCGTCTTTTTCTGAAGCGAAGTAACCATAACGTTCACCCCATACTCTCCAGCAATTCGCCATACGATGTGCCACCTGTTTTGCTGACGTTTCACGACCAAGACTCCCGTCAGGCTGGGGAACACCTGCTTTACGAAAATATTTTTGGGCCAGTATATCGGTTGCTATCTGGCTCCATTGTTTGGGAACCTCGACATTGTTCATTTCAAAGACCACTTCACCACTTGGATTGCGGATAATTGAAGTACGGTAATCGTACTCGAACATATCAAACACATTTATATCTTCACGGGTGAAGCGACGAGGGAACTGCAATCCCGCTTCACGGGAAGCTTGTTTCTTAATGGGCATAGTAATTAAAGATTTTTGTCGGTTCTTGGTTGCCTAACCTCTCTGGCGAAAGGTGCTAACGAAAATATTTTTTTATAAATGAATTTCACAGTTGCAAATATCAACACAATGTGGAAAAGGAAAGTGGAAAACATGGTAATGCAGCGTAGAAGCGAGTTTCGGGATTTTTGCACAAGGGCTATCAATTTTATTCGGAAAATTTTTTGGTAAATCAATTCAACATTTGTAGCAACCGTAATTCTCCTATGAAAACAATAAATTCTGTTTTATCAACTAAAAATGTAGACTAAAATCCCCAATGAAAATTGAAAAGATTCAGCTATTGTTATACCCTCCAGGCCATGATTTCCTTCGCAAATCAATTATTATTAAAAAGGTAAAAAGACAAAAAGTTTTTGCATTTTTGCATTGTAACAGACCCGAATGAAGCAAGGCATTTACCAATCGCTACAGCTTAGAAAAAAGGAAGGAAAGAAATCTTTTGCCGTTCTTATTGACCCGGACAAAGTGTCCGTAAGGACTCCCTCGGAGAATACTTCCCTGCTTGATGAATTGATCGATCGTTCGCTTGGCGCCAAGGTGGATTACTATTTTGTGGGTGGCAGTCTTGTGATCAGCAATCATCTCGATGATGTTGTTCAATACATTAAAGCGAATTGCAATATACCGGTGATCCTTTTTCCCGGCAGCCCTAACCAGGTAAGCAAATATGCTGATGCCCTTTTATATCTTTCATTGATATCCGGAAGAAATGCCGAATTGCTGATCGGCCAGCATGTGGTATCTGCCCCCTTTGTAAAAATGAGTGGGCTTGAAATTATGCCAACCGGCTATATGGTTGTTGACGGCGGTGCACCGACGACTGTTTCGTATATCAGCAATGCCTCCCCGATTCCTTCTGATAAAAATGAAATTGCCATGTGTACCGCAATGGCTGGTGAAATGCTCGGGATGAAACTGATCTATATGGATAGCGGCAGCGGAGCGAAGAGACCGATCACTGAAAGCATGATCGAATCAGTGGCAAAAAATATTGAAGTGCCACTTATTGTGGGTGGCGGTATCACCAATCCTGA
>DASTIZ010000054.1:0-2744 GCA_035717045.1 Chitinophagaceae bacterium | reverse complement strand
GGAGAATATGATTTTATACGCGCAAAAGCAAAATTAGCTCTTGATATAAATGCGGAGTTTCCGATCATGGAGGATAGGGCCGTAGTTCATTTACAGAATGCATTTCATCCTTTGTTGTATTTGTATAACAGGAAAGCCGATAAACCCACATTACCGGTTTCATTGAGTCTGGATGACGCAAACAGGATACTGGTTATAAGCGGGCCGAATGCAGGCGGAAAGACGGTAACATTAAAAACAGTGGGACTTTTACAGATGATGGTGCAAAGCGGGTTGCTGGTTCCCGTTCATCCTTCGTCTAAATTTGGTGTCTTCAAACAATTACTGATCCATATAGGCGATACACAGAGTCTTGAATTTGATCTCAGCACTTACAGCAGTCATCTAAAGAATATGAAACACTTCATGGAAGTGGCAAATGGCAAAACATTATTTTTTATTGATGAATTGGGAAGCGGTAGTGACCCTAATCTTGGTGGCGCTTTTGCTGAAGTGATCCTGCAGGAACTTGTAAAAAAACATTCCTATGGTATTGTTACCACCCATTATCTCAATCTGAAAGTGATGGCGAGTAAAACGCCTGGCATCCTGAATGGGGCTATGGCATTTGATGAAAAGAACCTGATGCCGCTTTATAGACTGAATATTGGCAAGCCCGGCAGCTCATACACTTTCGCCATTGCAGAAAGAATTGGTTTAAACAGGTCATTGATCGATCGGGCAAGAAAAATGGTAGATGAAGATCATTTCCGGCTGGATAAGCTATTGAACCGGACAGAACAGGATCTTCATAATCTCGAAAAGAAAGAAAAGGAGCTTCATCAATTAATGAATGAGAATGAACAGCTCAAAAAGGAAATGAAGCACACAATGGATCGTGAAAAACATAACCAACAGGTAGAATTATTAAAGCACCAGAATAAAGTTTCCGAAGAACGGCTTGCCTATTTGAAGGAAATGGAAAGAAAGTTAAAACAAATGGTTATCGACTGGAGAAAAGAAGAAGACAAAAACAAAGTGATCAGGAACATCAGTGCCTTGTTGTTTAACAAACAGGAAAAAAAAGCTGCAAGCAGAATCCAGAAGCAGCTGGAATCAAGGTTTATCGAGCTTGCTGGTGAAATAAAGATTGGTGAGAAAGTAAAAATGAAAAAAGGTCACCAGGTCGGAGAGGTGATCGAAATAAAAGGTAAAAAGGCAGTTGTAAAGATTGGAATGCTTCCTATGCAGGTTGATATAAAAGATCTCGTGTTAGTAAAGGCAAAACAGGAAGAGGCTGGTAAAAAATAGACGGTCGGTACTTAACAGATTCCCCAGCCCACGGTTCAGACCATTGGCATATGTGTAAACCATGGGCGATGGTGTAAATGGTCAGCCCTCATCCAAACCGTTAGCAACGGATTTAACTGCTGCCAATTCAGCGCCGATGTAAAGATTTCGTCTCGGTAAACGGAAAAGAAGAAGGGGTAGCAAAAAACTAAACACCCCGCTATAGACGGGGTGCTTCGACTTGTGTTTTTAGTTGTTGAACCCTCCGCCCACGGTGTAAACCGTGGGCGTTTGTTTAAAGCCTGGGCGTTTATTTCTGCAACAAATTTTAGAGCCCGGAATGAATATAATTCTCCAGGTGACTGATCGTTTCTTTTTGTTGTAATATCGTTTCTTTAACGACATCACTCATGCTTACGATACCGGCCAGGCGATTGCCGTCAAACACGGGCAGGTAACGAATATTTTTATCCGACATCAGTTCCATACAATGCTCAACAGAATCTCTTGGACTTACTGACGGCAAATTGGTCGTCATGATCTCAGACACCATGGTCTCAACGGAGCTTTTGTCCTTAAGTGCAATTTTGCGTGAATAATCTCTTTCTGTGATAATACCAAGATATTCGCCGCCATCCATTACCAAGACAGAACCAATATTTTTTTCAGCCATAATGTTCAGCGCTTCGATCACTTTGGTATCGGGTGCCACAGCAACTGCCGAAGCGCCTTTGCGTTCAAGAATGTCCGTGACTTTTCGCATAGTTGGTATGTTTTAAGTATTTGAAAGTTACAAAAAAAGCAAGCGGCAATCAAAACTAGTTATGTACAAGTTTGTCATCATAGCTTCATTCTACGGTCTCCATCTTTCTGATTGATGATTCCCTGATCTGCAGCTCAGGTGTTAAAATTCTCTTCTCAAATTCCTTGATCGGCCTCTTGCTTTCGATCAGCTGCAATAACAGCTCGGTGGCCGCCTGCCCCATTTCAATGGCTGGTTGTCTCACTAACGTGAGCGGCGGATCGATAAGTTCTGCTATGTCGGTATTTGAAAATCCAACAACAGATACGTCATCGGGCACCTTTAGTCCTCTTCTCTTTAGTGTCTTTAAGCAACCGGTGGTCAGCTTATCACTGGTAGCAAAGATGGCATCGGGTTTATATGTCTGGGTAAATAATTTATTGACCGCATCTTCAATTTCTTCGAAGATCATTCCACCATAAAAACAATGCTGAATATAGTTTTCATCAACTTTAATTCCGTTTCTTATTAACGCTTCTTTATAGCCGGCCACACGCTCATGAGTAATTGAAAGAAACTCTGAATTGGTAAGTACGCCAATTTTCCGGTGCCCGTTTTTCAACAGGTGTTCAGTGGCATCGTAGGCGCCTCTGAAATTATCAACGATAACCTTGTGCGTGTTTATCTCTTCGGTTATCCGGTCAAAAAAAACAATTGGCAATCCCTTGTTATG
>DASTIZ010000053.1:0-11208 GCA_035717045.1 Chitinophagaceae bacterium | reverse complement strand
ACCGTCGTGGAAAGTTTGCATGCCACGGAGAAAACTAAAACCAGGTCGTCAAAAAAGGAACGGGAAGTGAAAATCTATCCCGATATCATTAAAAAAACGATGCACGTAAAAAATATCGAAAGCAGCGAAGTTGACTTTTTTGTATTTGATGTTCAGGGTACCCTAATGATTCATTATAAAATGAGTGAAAAAGATCACAAGAGGATAAATGGCCTTGAAAAAGGAACCTATACTTACGAGGTCTTTAAGAAAGACGAGATGAGTGAGTGTGGGAAAGTTATAATCAAATAGTTCTTTATCATATTTATTGCAGTTCCAATAAGGGCAGTGGGCTCTTTAAAATACAATACCTGGTTGACTAAAACCTGATCCGTTCTCTATTGTTACTCTCAATGTATGTATTCTAATTTTATTGAACACCTGCTGCCAACCTTATTGGACCGCGATACCTTGCTCTTTTATTTACCCAAAAAACTCCCGCAGTACAGGAGAAGTTTAATCTGTAATCCCTGATGAAGCCGTTGGTAACAACATTCATTGAAAACGGTTAACCCTTATCCCTCCTGAAAAAAGCTGCGGGTTTTTTTATTTTAATTCCTGTGCGAGGAACTCCGCAGTATAGCTTTGCTTGTTATGTAGCAATCCCTCGGGAGTGCCCTCATACAGGATCTTACCACCCCCGTCACCTCCGTCGGGTCCCAGATCAATGACATGGTCAGCAACCTTTATTACATCCATGTTATGCTCGATCACCAGCACTGAATTACCGCGATCAACCAGCTTATTTAGCACGGCTAATAGATGACGGATATCTTCAAAGTGCAAACCGGTGGTTGGCTCATCAAGGATATAAAATGTTTTACCTGTATCTTTTTTTCCAAGTTCGGTCGATAGCTTCACCCGTTGCGCCTCTCCGCCACTTAATGTAACTGCACTTTGCCCAAGTGTGATATATCCAAGTCCAACCTCTTCAAGCACTTTAATTTTACGATAGATATAAGGGATATGCTGAAAGAATTCAACGGCCTCCTCCACGGTCATGTCAAGAACATCGGCAATGGATTTTCCTTTATACCGTATTTCAAGTGTCTCCCGGTTATATCTTTTACCGCTGCATTTTTCACAATGCACATATACATCGGGTAAAAAATTCATTTCAATAACCCGCATACCTCCGCCCTCGCATACATCACATCTTCCGCTTTTTACATTGAACGAGAAACGGCCGGCATTATAACCACGGATCTTTGCCTCGGGAATAGAAGCAAAGAGGGTCCTTATATCAGTAAAGAATCCGCAATAGGTGGCCGGGTTGCTTCTTGGCGTACGACCGATCGGAGATTGATCGATCTCAATCACCTTATCAATATGTTCCAGTCCTTTGACGGTTTTATACTCAAGCGGAGTTACCCTTGAGCCGTACGCATGTTTTGATAGTATCGGGTACAGTGTTTCGTTAATCAGCGTTGATTTACCACTGCCGCTGACTCCAGTAACAACGATAAATTTTCCCAGGGGGAACCTCACGTCAAGATCCCTGAGATTATTTCCTTTCGCTCCTTTCAACTCAATGAATTTCCCATTGCCTTTTCTTCGTTCACCCGGAACGGCAATACGATGATGGCCGTTCAAATAATTTGCGGTTAACGTGTCAAGCTTCAGCATGTGTTCAGGTATTCCCTGGGCAACGATCTTTCCGCCATGGAAGCCCGCTTTTGGACCAATATCAATTAAATGATCCGCTGACAACATAATGTCCTTATCATGCTCCACTACCAATACACTATTCCCGATATCACGAAGATTTTTCAATGCATCAATCAGGCGATGATTATCCCTTTGATGTAAACCAATCGATGGTTCATCAAGTATATAAGTGATTCCCTGTAGTTGCGAACCGATCTGGGTTGCCAGCCGTATTCGCTGCGACTCCCCGCCACTTAGTGTTTTCGAAGGACGATTCAGGGTGAGGTAGGTCAACCCGACATCAAGCAGAAACTGCAGGCGTTCCCTGATTTCTTTCAATACATCCTTGGCAATGCTTTTTTGTTTATCGGAGATCCTCAATTCTATTCCATCAAACCAGGCGGCAAGATTATCCAGATTCATTTCGCCCAGGGTCGCAATATTTCTTCCCAGTATCTTAAACCATAAGCTTTCTTTCTTTAACCGGGCGCCATCACATGCATCACATGGCCGCATCTGCATATACCCTTCAGCCCAATCACGAAGTCCTTCACTGTAACCATTATTGAACCAACGCTTCAGCATATTCACTACTCCTTCAAAAGGAGCAGCCGGATCGAATTTGAGGTTCTCAAAATCGACCTCCGCTTCAATACCCTCTTCATTGCCATATAAAAGAATATTAAGAGATCGCTTATTCAGATTTTTTATAGGTGTAGTTAACGATATCTTATTCCGTTTTGAAATGTCCTGGACCTGCCTGAA
Source organism: Chitinophagaceae bacterium (assembly GCA_035717045.1). Classification (GTDB taxonomy): domain Bacteria; phylum Bacteroidota; class Bacteroidia; order Chitinophagales; family Chitinophagaceae; genus VBAS01. Next base: position 8,757 of record DASTIZ010000053.1, on the reverse strand, counting down.
CACCCAGGCATCCCTTTCCTCTCCAAGAGGAGCAATTCCTCCTTCACTTATATTCAGTGAAGAATCAGGAATAATTGCTTCAAGATTTACATGGAACATTGTTCCTAAACCGCGGCAAACAGGGCAAGCACCGTAAGGAGAGTTAAAAGAAAAAGAATTTGGTGACGGCTCTTCATAACTGATACCCGTATCCTCGCACATCAGTTGCTTGCTGTATTGAACAAGGTTTTTTTCTTCGATCAATAAAAACATCAGGTCTTTTCCCAATCTAAGGGTTTGCTGAACGCTTTGACTTAATCTTGCTTTCAGATCATCGGTAACCTGTAAACGGTCAACTACCAGTTCAATATCGTGGATCTTGTAACGATCCACCTGCATTTTCGGAACCAGGTCCTTTACTTCGCCATCAACCCGTACTTTTAAGAAGCCTTTTTTGCGAACATCTTCAAACAATTCACGATAATGCCCCTTTCTGCCCCGAACAAGCGGTGCTAATAAAGAGATCTTCCTGTTCTTATACTTCTTAAAAATATTTTCAACGATCTCTTCTTCACTCCATTTTACCATTGGTTTACCGGTGTTGTAGGAATAAGCCTCCCCGATCCGGGCAAATAACAAGCGAAGGAAATCATATATCTCTGTGACAGTTCCTACTGTTGATCTTGGATTTTTATTCGTGGTCTTTTGCTCAATCGAAATTACAGGCGACAAACCCGTGATCTTATCTACATCTGGTCTTTCCATATCGCCAATAAACTGACGGGCATAGGCACCAAAAGTTTCCATATAGCGGCGCTGTCCTTCGGCATAGATCGTATCAAAGGCAAGTGAAGATTTACCACTGCCGCTGATGCCGGTAATTACAACCAGTTTATTCTTGGGAATTGAAATATCGATGTTCTTGAGATTATGCACCCGGGCTCCATGCACTTCAATAGCTTCATGATTCGCTTCTTCAATCGGGGCTCCGTTATTTTTTGCTTTTGACATAATAAAAGGGCGACGAAGATACTAACAATAATGGGTCGTCATTGTTATCCTGTAGGGGTAGGCCGGCCAATTAATTTGAGCGCCTGGAACCCCAAAGCAATCGTTTGTGATTAGAATGACCTTAGTATATTATGACTTGTACACGACTGCCGTCAACGTCCTTAATTTGATAGATGTTCAAACTTTTCAAAAATAGCCTATGTCAAGGATCACCGGGAAGAGTAGGTTTTTATTGAGCTATGAACAATATACGCCGAAGAAAGGTGGATAGGAGTTGAAATAATTCAAAGCAAATCGCTTGCTCCAGACCGATAAAGGTTTTCCACGATACCGTTTTCTCTTTATCTTTGCGTCCGTCTGCCTACCGGCAGTCAAGCTCTTAAAAAAACAACAGATGCTTATCAAGAAAGGCTGAGGGATATGGCCCGATGAAGCCTTGACAACCTCCGTTCACTTCGTTCGGGGTGACAAATTTTGTCATTCCGGGCGCAGAGAGGAAAGGTGCCAATTCCATCCCCGACGAAAGTGTCAGGGAACGATAAGTCAGCGTACCAGCTTGCATACTTTCAACTTATTAAAAGCTCACCTGATTTATTGGTGAGCTTTTTTTGTTTTGAGCTGGAAAATTAAAATCACAAAAAATGAGTTATCACAAGAATCTTACGATTGGTCTGTTTGGCTTCGGTGTTGTAGGTGAAGGTCTGTATCATATCTTGCAACAAACGCCATCATTAAAAGCTACCATCAGGAAAATTTGTATCAAACACCCGGAGAAAAAACGAAATGCTCCGGCCGAATTATTTACAACTGACAAAAATGAATTGCTTCTTGACCCGGGGATCAATGTGATCGTTGAAGTGATCAATGAAACAGAAGCCGCTTTTGACATCGTGACTACTGCATTGAAAAATGGAAAGGACGTCGTGAGCTCAAGCAAAAAAATGATCGCTGAAAATATGCCCGAACTATTAGGATTGCAGCGGTCAACCAGTCTGGCCATTTTATATGAGGCTGCCGCCTGCGCCTCGATACCAATTATTCGTAACCTGGAGGAATATTATGACAATGACCTGGTGCAATCAGTCAAGGCCATTGCTAATGGAACCACCAACTTTATCCTTACCAAAATGTTTGAAGATAAATTGGAATTTAAACAGGCGTTGTTACTTGCCCAGCAATCGGGCTTTGCCGAAACGGAGCCGGCGCTTGATATCGAGGGATATGATGCGCTGAACAAATGGACGATCCTTCTAAATCATTCCTATGGTATTGTCGAAAGACCAGAGAATATTGTATTTACAGGGATACAAAATATCGATCAAAATGATGCTGCTGTTGCCAGAGAGAAACATTATGAGATCAAATTGGTTGCGCAGGCAAAAAAGTTGAACAATGGCGGCGTGGCGGCTTTTGTTTTACCCCAGTTCGTAAGTCAAAAGGATCAATTGGCGTTTGTAAAGAATGAGTACAATGGAGTTGTTATTGAGAGTGGCTTTTCCGATAACCAATTCTTCTATGGTAAGGGAGCGGGCAGCTTCCCCACCGCCTCTGCTGTGTTAAGTGATATATCTGCCCTCCGGTACGACTATCATTATGAATACAAGAAACTGTATCATCACCAGCCAAACCGGCTAAGCGATGATTTCTATTTAAAGATCTATATCAGTTTTCCTAACGAAGCGCTTATTCCTAAAGAAAAATTTGAATGGATAGAAGAATGGCATGCCGACCTGAACCGGAATTACCTGGTTGCCGTATTGGCCTTCTCAGAATTAAAAAAATCCAAATGGTGGAAGGAGAATGGAATTTCATTGATCCTCACACCCGAACCGATCATTGAAGAAATTGAGATAAGAAGGCTGAAAAAGAAAAGTCTGGAACTGGCCGGCATTACATTATGATAGGTGCCAAACTCGTGTTACTTTTGTAAAAATCGTTTTATCCTTGCAGGAAAGACCGGCAAATAATTTTGGCATTGCGTTTTTCATAACGCTGCTTATTGCAATTGCAGCGGGCATTCTGATTCTTTCATTGGGAAAAAATGGCACCTTCCAGCTGATCAATGGCAATCATAATGAAATAGCTGACCAATTCTTTAAATACTTTACCCATTATGGCGATGCGATTATGTGGCTTCCTTTAGGCCTTTTTTGCTTTTTCTACAGAAGAAAATATTTTATTGCCGTTGTAGCCGGGGTTCTTATATCAACGGTCATTGCTCAATTTCTAAAACGTGTCGTCTATCCGGATGAATTAAGACCGATCGGCTATTTATCAGAAAGTTTCCCGGTACACCGCGTTTCGGGCGTTGAATTAAAAAGAATTCACAGTTTTCCATCCGGTCACAGTACAACTGCTTTCACCATGGCACTTATTATGGCACACATGATAAATAAGAAAGCATGGTCAGTTATCCTTCCTTTGTTTGCAGCACTGGCAGCCTATTCAAGAGTGTACCTTGGACAGCATTTTCCAACTGATACGTTGGCAGGAATGTGTATTGGTATTTTATCGGCTGTGCTGTCACTTCTTGTTTACCGGAGGTTTACCCGATATTCCAATAAAAAATCTGCCATCGCTAATAATCAAGCACGGCAAAGGAGCGATTAATACAATGTCTATGCGGCAATTTTTTTTCGATCTGCCCTGATCTTCCTGAAGACCCTTTTGCTTGCCTTACCGCTAAATACAATCGTATTAAAAGACTGGATCATTGTAGACAATACGATCCTCGAATCGAGGAAAAAACTCATATGTTTTATATACAAAGAATCATACGAGAAACGCGAAGCGATATGATGGAGGTCATGAGCGGGTCCCCGAAAACCGTTGACCTGCGCCAGCCCCGTAATGCCGGGTCGAACGAGGGTACGAAATTTATAATACTGAATATACGTTGAGAACCGTTTGCAATCTGCAAACATGTGCGGTCTTGGGCCAACAACGCTCATATCACCTATAAGTACGTTAAAAAACTGGGGCAATTCATCAATACTTGTTTTGCGAAGAAACCTCCCCAACGGTGTGACCCTTTTGTCATTTCCCGTAGCGGCACTCTGGTCGGGTTCGTCATTTATCACCATCGTCCTGAATTTTATGCACCGGAAGCTTTTTAGTCCACGACCTACCCGCCGCTGAATGAAAAATACAGGCCCACTGGAAGTTAATTTTATGGCGATCGCCATGATGGGTGCGAACCAGCTCAGGAAAAAAATAATGACAATCAGCGAAACTATTATATCGAAGAATCGCTTGGTAAACAGAAAAAAAGATTTGCTTTTGATGTAATGACGCAAATACTTTTTGTCTATTCCTTTCAAGGAATAAGCCAGGTCATGGTTAAGGGTTATCATAAGTTTCTTTCGTTAATGCTACCGAACAAAGCCCGGTATTTCACAGGATGCAGCAAATCTATGGCATTAAATATCAACACCATCTCAGCACAATATTTTTTTTGTTAAATAAATTTTACATTTTAGAGGCGGCACCATAATTTTTGATACTGACAAGCAAGAAATTTGAATCGTTGCTCAGAAGAGATATTTTTTTTCAGGTTTTTTGATAAGATCATTAGCTATAAGTTTAGTCATTATAAAATTAAAATAGCGCTACATTTGCCCCGCCTGGTTTGACCGTCTTCATACAAGGATTAGTTAATGAAAAAAATCATATCCGTAGTTGGGGCAAGACCCAACTTCATGAAAATTGCTCCTGTTCACCTGGAATTTTTGAAATATAAAGATCGAGTCCAACATTTAATTTGTCATACCGGCCAGCATTATGACGAAAAAATGTCAAAAATATTTTTTCAAGAGTTAAACATTTCTGAACCCGATTTCAATCTCAATGTCGGTTCCGGTTCACACGCTGTACAAACTGCAAACATCATGCTCGAATTTGAAAAGGTATTGCTGGCCGAAAAACCAAACCTGGTAATTGTGGTTGGTGACGTGAACTCAACAATCGCCTGCAGCCTGGTATCGAAGAAATTGAACATTCCCGTGGCGCATATCGAAGCCGGCTTACGAAGTTTTGACCGGACCATGCCGGAAGAAATAAACCGGGTATTGACCGATTCAATCTCCGATTACTTGTTTGTTACAGAGCAAAGCGGTATCGATAACTTAAAGAATGAAGGCATAGATGGAGCCAGGATATTTTTCGCGGGGAATGTCATGATTGATTCGCTGGTTCAAAATATGAACAAGATCGATTCATCCTCGGTGCTGTCTTCACTTGATCTCAAGAGGAATAATTATGTACTTTGCACATTGCACCGCCCCTCGAATGTTGACAACAGGTTCTCGCTGAAACAAATCCTGGAGACATTAAAGTCATTGGCTGAAAAAAAGAAAATCGTCTTTCCTGTACACCCACGAACCCGTTCGAATATGGAAGAGTTCGGGATCGGCTTGAATGCTTCATCCAATCTCTTGTTTACTGATCCAATTGGTTACATCGATTTTCTCTCCCTTATAAAGAATGCATCGCTGGTCATCACCGATAGCGGAGGCATCCAGGAAGAAACAACTTACCTTGGCGTGCCTTGTGTAACCCTGAGAGACAATACGGAAAGACCGGTCACGGTCAGTATCGGAAGCAACCACCTTGCCGGGACCAACGTTTCAAAGATGGCCGCTATCGTTACCGATATCTTAAATGGTAACGTAAAGAAAAGCAGTGTTCCCCTTTTATGGGATGGTAAAGCCGCGCAAAGAATTAGCAGGGCGATAATGAACATCATTTAGTGTATCTGGAAAGTCAAAAATTACAGCGGTCCTCCCCGCCGGGTTACAATAAACGGTTTACTATATTTGCCAAATCCTACTAAAAAAATAATTATATGGACAATCAGGAAAAAATTAAGCCGGATACAACGGAGAAAGATATTGATCTGGGCGCATTCCTCACCGTATTGTCCCGATTTTTCAGAAGCATTGGACTCGCCATAAAATTTTTCTTTACCTCCATCTTCTATGCCTTATTGTACCTGCTATTATTCATCAAAAGAAAGTTGATCTGGATCCTCGGGGGAGGACTTATTGCTCTTGCTGTTGGTCTGTATAGTTATATGAATGGCCCCCAGTCTTATTATTCCGAATTGGTGGTTAAACCCAATTTTGAAAGTACCCGTTTACTTTATCAAAAGATAAATAGTTTTAATTCATTGATAGCCCAGCATAAGCTTGCACACTTAAGCAAGCTTTTTAACATAGACCAAACTACTGCTTCAAAATTAAGATCATTCAAAATAAGCCCAATCAAGGACCCGCTTCATGTAGCATCATTATATAGATCCATTTATCTTGACTATGATCGTGCCGGTTTTGCTGCAGACACAGCATTTGCAAAAACCATAAAATTCAGTGAATTCAAAAAGTTACTTACGGACTACGATTATCCGCTTCATTCTATTCGGGCCGAAAGTGCTGATCCCGCCGTTTTTGCCAATCTCCAGCAGGGAATTATTAAATCAATGAATGAAAATACTGTTTTGTTACACGCAAAAGAAACGAATGAGAAACTCACGAACGAAGAAGAAAGGATCATTTCATCTTCTATAGAGAGTATGGATACGCTCAGGAAAGCGTATGCGAAGAGAATATTAAGTGCAGGCTCATCTGAAACCCCGAATAATACAAATATCTATCTGAGTCAACCGAATTCAAGATATCCTGAAATTGATGTGTATGACAAAACGCTTTTGTTAAGAGATGAATTGGTTACACTAAGGAAAAGAAATGCGGCCCAAAAAGATATCCTGCAGGTGTATTCGGATTTTAATGACACAGGAACTAAAGTGCCGAGATTTAAGAGATTCGTCATATACTACACGCTGATCGGATGCGTAGCTGTTTTTTCCATCTTACTGATCATGGAGTTTTACCGTTTCCTGGGTGAATATGAAAAAAAGCAAAAGGTCAGGATCAATTTTTAAAAGATTATTATAAACCGAATTTAAAAGGTGAGAAGTTTAGCACAGGCCAAATATGATTTAAATGCGATCATTGAATTCCTGGCGCCTTTGATCATTTTTGGCTTGTCATTTTATTTATTCCCGTGGTATGTTACCTTACTGCTGTATCTGCTCATTCTGTTTTCTACAAGGGCAGATTTTTTGCTTAGCGTTTATACGGCGCTTACTTTTTATAATGTAATGCTTTTGGAACAGATCCCTTTTTGGGCATCGTTGATCACTTCATTTGGCGGCCTTCTCATTATCCTTGTCAGATTTAGCGTGATCAAAAGCAGCTTTCCCCGGCTCCTGCTCATTCCAATGATGCTGATCGTTTTATTTACGCTTAGTTTTATTTTTCGTTCAAGGGGAGAATATTTTTTTCTGACCGGACTGAAGTCGTCGCTTCAGTTGATTTTTTTACTTTCTGTTATTATTGTATTTACCTTATTGCCAGACAGAATAATTGCTTACTCAAAAAAACAATTCGACAGGAATATAGCTGTTTTTATCGTTTTTTATCTTGTCACAGCATTGCTCTTTCATGACTATAGCGACCGATTTGGTGCCGCTACTGGTCCACAGTGCCTGGCCCTCCAAATGTCCCTCCTTTTATGTTATTGTTGCAGCGATAATGACGATAACCGGCCTTTCCAGTTCCTGTTGTTGTTGGGTGTATTCTTAACGGGCTCAAGAACGTATTTTATTATTGCAAGCATGATATTAGTATATGACTATGTCAGGAGGAGCTCACTGAAAGTAAAACTCATAGTGCTTGTGAATGCGTTCCTGCTGGCCTGCCTGCTGTTGTTCCTTTTGCCACTGACCAATTCCCGCTTTGACTATACATCGGGTACCTTTTGGGGTACGCTGATGGGCCGGGTTAAATTTTATCAAAGCGGGTGGGAACTCTTTTTGAAACATCCCTTTTTGGGTAACGGCATGGGCTCGATGCTCATCGTACTGGAAACATGGGGACACCGCCCGGGATACGAGTTGTACAAAAGTCGCGGTGACACAACGATCGTACACAATGAGTATTTACGCATACTCATTGAAACAGGGTTACTGGGTCTTTCGCTGATCATTTATGGGGTTACCAGATTATGGCAGCACATAAGAACCCCGGCGGCAAAGTATATGCTCCTGGTTTTTCTTTTGGGCAGCCTGGTTGAAAATACCCTGTCTCTGTATACAACCGGTGCATTACTTCTTCTCATATTAATGTTCTTTTCTATAAAGGCTGACAAGTACACTTTGATGAATTAATTTACCTGCCATTTTAAAAACCAGAAAGCCGGGAAATGCTGAAGTTTAATATTCTAGAAGTAATCAATAAACTCATCGGCCTCGCCATTACAGCTGTTATTTCAAGAATATTGGTGGAAGACTTTGGCACGTACCTGTATTACCAAACTTTTTTCGGCTATTTATATGCCTTCGCTCTTTTTTCAAGTGATTACAATTTTCTTGTGAATTACAAAATAAGAAGGTCTTATATTGGCACGCTGGCATATTATCACACCATTTTTATAAAAGTATCGTTAGTAATACTCATCCTGTTTTTTTCAATAATTTTTTTGCTACCTGAATTCAGTCGTTTTGCGTTTTGGCCCTACTTACTTGCCGTTTGTGCATCTCTCTTTGTTTTCGACTTTGTCCTGTATATAGAAAATGATAAGAAAAGCATTATCACATTTCGAATGCTATCGCAATTGGCCACTTTAGCAGGCGCCCTCCTGTTTTACTTCCATTATATAGATACATATTACATAACAATAATACAGCTTATTCAAACAGGCATCCTGACG
>DASTIZ010000052.1:0-2314 GCA_035717045.1 Chitinophagaceae bacterium | reverse complement strand
CACCGATATGAATTTGGTGTCAAAATGGGCAAAACTAAATTTTGCTGTTCTGCCAATAGGCGACAATTTTACCATGGACGCTTCCGATGCTGCAGAATGTGCCGGAATGATCGATTGTAAAAAGATCGTAGGTGTGCATTATGACACCTTTGGTTTTATAAAGATCGACCACGAAAAAGCAAAAAAGGCTTTTGCAGATAAAGGAGCGGACTTATTACTCATTAAAATCGGTGAAACAATCACAATCTAATTAAGCATGGGAAGAATCATTGGAGTTGCCAATCAAAAAGGAGGAGTAGGAAAAACCACTACGGCGATCAACCTCGCCGCGAGCCTTGCCGTTCTTGAGTTCAAAACCCTGTTGGTGGATGCCGACCCGCAGGCCAATAGCACGACAGGCGTTGGCTTTGATCTGCACAACATTACTCAAAGTCTCTATGATTGCATGGTCAATGAAGCTGGGGCAAAAGATGTGTTATTAAAAACAGAAATTCCGAATCTCGATCTTGTTCCTTCACATATTGATCTTGTTGGCGCAGAAATCGAGATGATCAATTATCCCAACCGTGAGCTTGTTTTAAAAAATATTCTTGACCCGATAAAAGATGACTATGATTTTATCATTGTCGATTGTTCACCATCACTGGGTCTCATCACTGTAAATGCATTGACGGCTTCAGACTCCGTGATCATTCCCGTACAATGCGAGTTTTTTGCGCTGGAGGGCCTGGGAAAATTATTGAATACAATTAAGATCGTTCAAACAAGACTGAATACAGCTTTAGAGATCGAAGGGATTTTGATGACCATGTATGATGGCCGTCTTCGCCTTTGCAACCAGGTAGTAAGTGAAGTAAGAAAGCATTTTGAAACGATTGTATTCAATACCATTATTCATCGCAATTCAAAGCTTAGCGAGGCCCCCAGCGTAGGCAAACCCGTTGTGTTATATGATGCCAACAGCAAAGGATCTATGAATTATCTGAACCTTGCCAAGGAAATTCTTCAGAAAAACAATATGACAAAGATCAGCCAGGAAGAACGGATACTGCAGGTGTGAGAAGCACTAATACCAGATTTTTGATATTAACCCCACATCAAGTATCCAGTATCCAGTATCCAGTATCTAATATCAAGCATCAACCAAAAAAAACTCATCACTAATGGCCCAACCCAATCAGAATAAAGAGGCTCTCGGCAAAGGCATTCGTTCTTTGTTACAAAGCATAGATGCTGACCTGAAAACAGGTAGCGGGCAACTGAAACCTGCTGTTGTAGAAACGGCCACAGGTTCATTCAGAATTCCTGTTGATGATATTGACATAAATCCCAAACAGCCGCGTCGTTATTTTGACGAGCAGGGATTAAATGAGCTGGCGTCTTCCATTAAAACACACGATATCATCCAGCCGGTAACGGTTTCAAGAATGCCATCAGGCAGGTACAGGTTGATATCGGGTGAGCGTCGTTTACGGGCATCAAAACTTGCCGGGCTAAAAGATATTCCTGCGTATATCCGCCAAACTAACGATCAGCAATTACTCGAACTTGCATTGTTGGAAAATTTGCAGCGTGAAGACCTTAATGCAATGGAAGTAGCGCTAAGTTTCAAGAGAATGATGGAAGAACTCGATCTTACACAGGAGCAGGTAGCCGAAAGAATGGGAAAAGACAGAAGCACGATTGCTAATTTTATCCGGTTGTTAAAACTGCCACCGGATATCCAGGTAGCGGTTCGTATTGGTGAGATCAGCATGGGACACGCCCGGGCCCTTATCAACGTGGATTCTATCGACAAGCAACTTTTCGTTTTTGATCAGATAAAAGAAAAAGGACTTTCCGTTCGCCAGACTGAGGCGCTGGTTCGCAACCTCTATAAAGAAGGCGGCGGCGTTAAAAAACCCACAAAAAGTTCTTTGCCTGAAGGGTTTCAGCGTATTGAAGATAAATTAGCATCTCATTTCAGTACCCGGGTCAGGCTGCGTCATAGTAAGAACAATAGCGGCTCTCTCACCTTTGAATACTATTCAATGGATGAGTTGAATAAGATCCTCGGGCAATTGAATGTTTCATTAGATTAACTCCGGCCCCCTGTCCCCGAAGGGGGAACCTGGATATGATCAGTCATTATTAACAGATTCATTCTTTAATTTTGTCCCGATAGCTATCGGGATTGAATTTTTATGTATTTAGCTTTCGAATTACTATTGAGTTTTACTGGAGCCTGCCCTGAGGAGCGGAGCGACGAACGGTTCGCACTCTTATACGACAACAAGTCTATTCAGCACAGCGGAGTCCTCGTCATTGCAAGGCC
>DASTIZ010000051.1:0-2645 GCA_035717045.1 Chitinophagaceae bacterium | reverse complement strand
AGACATTTTTCCTTCCAATTTTATCAAGGCTATTCTTGACGGTAAAGTATTGCAGATCGTTGTTTTCTCCGTGATATTTGCCATTAGTCTTGCCTTGCTTAAAGAAGAAAAGAAGCGGCCAATGCTCAGGGCATGCGAAAGCCTGTCGGAAGCTATGTTCAGGTTTACAAATATCATCATGTATTTTGCGCCTATTGGTATCGGTGCTGCTATGGCAGTTACGGTTGGTCACCTGGGAATTGGAATACTTGAAAACCTGCTCAAACTTGTTCTGACATTATACGTTGCTTTACTTATTTTCCTTTTTGGAGTCTTACTGCCAGTGGCTCTTTTCATAAAATTACCTGTCAAAAAATTCATACAGGCAATAAAAGAACCCGTTTCAATTGCGTTTGCTACCACCAGTTCAGATTCTGCATTGCCAAAAGCCATGGAAAACATGGAGAAGTTTGGTGTGCCCCGCAAAATTGTTTCTTTTGTAATACCGACAGGTTATACATTTAATCTTGATGGGACCACGCTATATCTTTCTTTAGCATCAGTCTTTGTGGCCCAGGCTGCCGGTATTCATATGAGTATTGGCGCCCAGATCACCATGTGTTTGGTATTAATGCTGACAAGCAAAGGCGTGGCAGCGGTACCCAGAGCATCTTTAGTTATTTTGATTGCTACGGCGGATCAATTCAACTTACCACTTTGGCCTATTGCAGCTATTTTCGGCATTGATGAGCTGATGGACATGGCAAGAACTTCGGTAAATGTCATTGGAAATACATTGGCAAGTTGCGTAATCGCGAGATGGGAGGGTGAGTTCGACGATAAAAAAGCACTGGCGTTTGATGTCAAGGAGGCAGACGCCATCACCGGTTAACAGGAACAAATAATTAATTTTTTTACAATGGATTTTTTCTTACTTGAAGCTTTTCACTGGAGCGACCTGTTACAACCTCAATTTTATGTTGAGAATGGCGGCCTGTGGTTATTATTATTTGTTGTGTTTGCAGAAACGGGCTTGTTTGTTGGATTCTTTTTGCCAGGTGATTCCCTACTGTTTGTTGCGGGCATTTATGCTCACCAGATAACAACAAAAGCCGGTGAAATAAAACCGGGCCTGGCTTACCAGTTCCTCGATTTAATTGGGTTAGGACATATCAGTAATCAATGGGTCGATCTCTTTGTGTTGTGGGGGCTGATCACTCTGGCGGGTATCTTAGGAAACACAGTGGGGTATTGGACGGGGCGAAAAGTCGGGCCGGCAATGTTTAACTGGAGAGATCGTTTTCTTTTTAAAAAACGCTACCTGTACCAGGCCAAAGAATTTTATGAAAAACATGGTGGCGTTGCCATCATCGGGGCACGATTTCTTCCATTCATCAGGACGTTTGCACCCATTGTTGCGGGCATCGTACAAATGGATAGAAAGAAATTTCATTTCTTTAATGTGGTGGGTTGCATAGGCTGGGTGTTCAGCATGATCTTTTCAGGATTCTTTCTACAGAAATGGATCCTGGAACAATTTGGTTTTGATCTCAAGGATCATCTCGAGCTTATAGTCCTTGGAATTGTATTGGTAACCACAGCTCCCGTGATCATAAAAATGATTACCGGCAGAAAGACCAGGCTTCCTGAACAGGATCCTAAACCATAATCATGGAAAAAAAACAGTTCGGAATATTTTCACTTCCCGTTATCGTTGCCGCGCTGGGTTATTTTGTAGACATATATGACCTGTTATTGTTCAGCATTACCCGAATTGAAAGCCTGCGATCATTTCATTTAACCCCTGAGCAAATTACGGCAGAAGGCGAAGCCATCCTTATGTGGCAAATGGCAGGGTTACTGATTGGAGGAATTATATGGGGAGTTATGGGCGATAAGAAAGGACGATTGAGTGTTTTGTTTGGATCTATATTACTGTATTCCCTGGCTAATATTGCAAATGGATTTGTTGAAAATACAACGCAGTTTCGACTGATACGATTCGTCGCGGGCCTTGGATTGGCGGGCGAATTAGGCGCGGGAATTACACTTGTCTCTGAATTGATAGCAAAAGAGAAAAGAGGAATCGCTACTTCATTGGTGGCAGGTCTTGGGCTTACCGGTGCGGTAGTTGCTTTTATTATGAAAGAAAATTTTGACTGGCGTACATGTTATTTTATTGGTGGCGGCCTGGGACTTGCGTTGCTTATTCTTCGTGTTTCAGTTTTTGAATCGGGCATGTATCATGAAGTAAAGAAGTTAAATGTACAAAGAGGAAATTTCTTTATGCTTTTTAATAATGCAGACCGATTGAAGCGTTATGTGTTGAGTATTCTCATTGGGCTTCCAACCTGGTTTGTGATCGGAGTATTGGTCAGTTTTTCCAGTGAATTTGGCAAAGAAATGGGCATCAGGGAAAAAATTGATCCCGGTAAGGCCATCATGTATGCTTATGCCGCTATTTCTATAGGCGATATTTTAATTGGCCTGGTAAGCCAGTGGTTTCGAAGTAGAAAAAAGGCCTTGTATCTTTTTTATTTCATTACCGCCGTTTTTATAGTATTATTTTTTACAGTTCAATGGAACGGAACAGCCGACAGAATGTATTGGATCTGCGCAGGCCTTGGATTTGGGACAGGATTCTGGGCCATTTTTGTTACCATGGG
>DASTIZ010000050.1:0-3262 GCA_035717045.1 Chitinophagaceae bacterium | reverse complement strand
AAAATAGACATCGGCATTTACAATGCAATTGCCATTACCATCCGTGGCGGAATAATTGGGACGAATACCTGTCTCACCAAAGTCGCAGTTTTGCGCAACGAGGATACTGGAAGTGGCTGTCGCCAGGATCAGGAGTGCGGGGATAAGAAAGATCTTTTTCATAAACGCAGTATTGAGTGACCACCTTTATTTACTCTTCATTTCTTCCATAAAGAAGTTATATCAAAGAACAGCAAGGAAAGATTTGAACACATGAAGTCCGTTCATGCAGCCCGAAAGTATGAAGAATGTATTGTGATAAATATGATGCGGATGTGACTGTAGTTGACGTTTGTCAACGTAAAAGACGTATGTGTATCTTATTCTTTCAATAATTTCCTAACCAGCTTTAATGTTTTTTGAATCGTTTCTTCCACTGTCAGGTTGGTGTTGTCAAGTAAGATCGCGTCTTCCGCCTGCCGCAGTGGACTTTCCTCGCGATGACTGTCTATATAATCCCGCATTTCAAGATTTGCCTTTACTTCCTCAATCGTTATATTCGGATTCTTATCAAACAGCTCTTTAAATCTTCTTTCCACCCGCACGGCATTATCCGCGGTAAGAAATATTTTCAGCTCGGCCTTTGGAAAAACCACGGTCCCAATATCACGGCCATCCATGATCACGCCTTTCTTTTTACCCATTTGTTGCTGTTGCTCTACGGCAAACTTTCTTACTTCTTTAATAGCAGCGACATCACTCACCTTCTCTGCAACCACAAGATCACGGATCACATATTCTACATTTTCACCATTCAAATGCATCTCACCCAGCTGGCTCTTTTCATTGAATACAAATTCAAGTGAAATCTCATCCAGTGCCTTTTTCACCTCGTTCTTATCCGTCCAGTCAACATGATTCCGCAAAAAATAAAGTGTAATGGCACGGTACATCGCACCACTGTCAACATACAAATAACCCAATTCTTTTGCGAGTTCTTTTGCCAATGTGCTTTTCCCGCAGCTGCTCCAGCCATCGATCGCGATGATTATTTTTTTTGCCATTGATCTGCAAAAATAAATTACCGCCTTCAACGGCGGTAATATGTTAGAAAATTAGTTAAGTTGCTTCCCCCGCTCAATTACACAATGGTCATCTCTACGTAAAGCGGGGTCGCAATTAAAAAGGCTTTTTTGCTTCCTGGAATTTTACCCCTTCAAATTTCGGTGTCAATTTCATGTTGTAAAAAATGAATGAATAGATATCTGCCGTTGTTTCCAATCCTTTTCTCAAATTACTGGCACCATGACCGGAATTCACATCAATACGGATCATAACAGGATTGTTGCCTTTATATTTTTCCTGCAAAGTGGCCGCATACTTAAATGAGTGCGCGGGTACTACCCTGTCATCATGATCAGCCGTAGTAATTAATGTTGATGGATAATTCACCCCTTCCCTGATGTTATGGATGGGTGAGTACGCATACAGGTTCTTAAAATCAGTTTCATTATCGCTGCTGCCATATTCTGCTATCCAGTTCCACCCGATAGTGAACTTATGGAAGCGCAGCATATCCATCACTCCCACCTGGGGTATGGCTACTTTACAAAGGTCAGGACGCTGATTGATAACAGCCCCAACTAAGAGTCCTCCATTTGATCCACCCTGTATAGCAAGGTAATCCCGGGAAGTATATCTTTTTTCAACCAAAAAATCTGCGCCCGCAATAAAATCATCGAATACATTCTGTTTCTTCAATCGCATTCCTGCTTCATGCCACGTTTCTCCATATTCACTGCCTCCTCTCAGGTTAGCAATACAAAAGATCCCTCCCTGCTCCAGCCAGGCAATTCTTGTAGGTGAAAATGAAGGTGTGCTGCTTATTCTGAATCCGCCATAGCCATACAATATTGTCGGATTCATTCCGTTTTTCTTTGTTCCCTTTCTATACACAATGAACATGGGCACTTTTGTTCCATCTTTACCTGGATAGAATACCTGCTCCATTTGATAGTCCTCCGGATTGAATTTTCCTTCCGGCTTGCGGAAAACTGTGCTTTTACCCGTTGCAATATCATAACGGTAAATAGTGGGCGGAAAAGTAATCGATGTAAATGTGTAAAAAACAAACTTATCATCTCTTTCGCCGCCAAATCCGCTGGCAGAACCAAGTGCCGGCAACCTGACCTCTCTTTCCAATTTGCCATTACGATCATAAACATACACGCGGCTTGTGACATCTTTCAAATAAGTAATAAATAATTTACCCCCGGAAGATGTTGCCGAAGATATATTTTCGGGTTTTTCGGCAATAACGGTTTGCCAGTTTGAAGAATCTGGGTTTTGGGGATCAATTGAAATGACCCGGCGATTCAAAGCGCCATCGTTGGTGATCACAAGAAAACGCCCGTTTACTTCATCAATAAAACCATACGTGTACTCTCCTACTTCTTTGATGACCGGCTTGAAAGTTTTATCCCCGCTTTTGCTGTCAAAATACCAAAGCGCATTTCCGTCTTTTCCTTTTCCCCGATCCGAGATATTCAGGAACACATATCGCTCATCCTCGCTCGTAAATACGCCGTGGAATCGTTGCGGATTAGCCGGGTCTTCATACACCAATTCATCCTGGTCCTGTGAAGTCCCGATTTTATGATAGTATACCTGGTGATTTTCATTTTTAGTTGACAGCTCTTTTCCTTTTTCAGGTGCGGGGTAACGGCTATAATAAAAACCATCGCCTTTCCACGATGCACCTGACACCTTTACCCATGCCAGGGAATCGGGCAGATACTTCAATGTCGACATATCCATTATAAAGAATGTACGCCAGTCACTGCCACCGATCGTTTTACCAACCACCGCATATTTTCCGTTTTTAGAAAGTGAAAAAGTTCCCAGGCCGGTTGTGCCGTCCGCTGAGAATTTATTTGGATCTAATACCAGCTCGGCCCGGCCATCTAATCCTTTTTGCCGATACAATACACTTTGATTTTGCAAACCATTATTCTTATAGAAATAGAAGTATTCATTCTTTCTTGACGGTGAGCCGTACTTCGGGTAATCGTTGATCTCTTCAAGCCGCCTGAGCCATTGCCCGCGATAAGGAATCTTATTAAGGTACCCGAATGTCACTTTATTTTGTTCGGTTACCCATTGCTGGGTTTCTTCGCTCCTGTCGTCTTCCAGCCAACGATAGGGATCAGCAACTAAGGTGCTATGATAATTTGTTATTGTATCTACTTTTTTTGTGACCGGGTAATTATACTGTGCCAACAAA
>DASTIZ010000049.1:0-2450 GCA_035717045.1 Chitinophagaceae bacterium | reverse complement strand
GTCTTGAATCTTGAATCTTGAGTCTTTCACTTTTTTGCTTAAGATTCAAGATTCAAGACTCAAGACTCAAGTTCAGGAGCTATTTTTTTCTTTTAAAGACTCCTGACATAAACAACATCTCTTTTCCATCAGGTCCCGGTCCATACATGAACAGGTTGTACGCATCATCACTGATGATCTTCATTTCTTCACGAATAAAAGCATCTTTCCCGGTTATCGGGTCCGTTTGAGTTCCTTTCAGGTTCAGCGTTTTTGTAGCCTCATCATAAGTGCCGGTCATATAAATGATCCCTGAACCAAAATTGTCAACCCATGTGCTGACAAATAATTTTTTTGCGTTGTCATAGCCGGTAATGCTATGACCATGGAAGGGCATACCCATCATATCAGATTTAAAATCGCCGGACTGGTAAAGGCCGTTCATCATAGATGTATATACGCCGGTTCCTTTCGATTTTTGAGGATTCGTTGGGTCCATAAAACTGGTCATCTCAACATCCCAGTCGCCATTGTATTTTGCGAGCCATTTATGCATGGCGCCGGGGGTCATGAAATCTTGCCACTTCTTCATATCATCCGCTGATTGAGCAGACACATTTTTTAAGGTAGTAAGTAATAGAATTGTGCAGAAAGCTAAGGTTATTCGTTTCATAAAAAATAAATTTTTGGAGGAAAAAGGTACAACTTCTTTATTATTCAAAATTGCGCTTCATGAACAAAACTTGTGAACAACCGGGACTTTCGATAGCTGTTTGAATGTAACTTTGAATTCAATTCTATGGGCGTCCTGCGACAAATAGCCGAGTACCTGTATATCAAAAAACCCGATCCCAACCGGCCGAAGACAGATTTTGTGAGGTATATGCATTGGATCAACAGAACAAGCCTTCTCATCTTTATTCTCTGCCTGATCCTGCTGGCGATTAAATTACTTTTCTGAAGTGTAATTATAAACGATCTGTGCCGCTTTGGCTGAAGCATTTCCGTGTTGGCTTAAAACATTTTTCAGATCGGCAAAGTCTTTTTTCATGACCGCGATGCGTTTTTCATTGTTAAGTAATTCCTCTAATTCCCGTTGAAGATTTTTTACATTCATATCGTGTTGTATCAACTCCTTCACGACTAACTTATCCATGATCAGATTAACCAGTGAAATGTATTTTACTTTCACTAAACGTTTGCCAATTTCGTAGGAGAGAAATGAACCCTTATAACACACTACTTCAGGCACTCCAAACAAGGCTGTTTCCAATGTAGCTGTGCCAGATGTAACCAATGCGGCTTTTGACTGCATCAAAAGATCATAAGTTTTACCGGAAACCGAACTGACATTGTTATAAGAACTCAATAGTGACGAATAGAAATTGTCATCGAGTCCGGGTGCTTTGGCAACAATGAATTGATTATTTGGAAATGCTTTGCTTACTTCAAGCATTACAGGAAGTTTCTTCAATATTTCCTGCTTCCTGCTACCGGGCAATAAGGCAATTATTGGTGAGTTGTGAGACGTCATGGCGAGCGGAGCGAAGCCAGTGAATAGTGAGTTACCTGCATTTGGCTGCTGACTATCAACTGCCGTCTGCCCACTGTTGACTGCCGTCTGCCCACTGTTGACTGCCAACTGCCCACTGTTGACTGCCAACTGCCGACTGTTGACTGCCGACTGAACCACTTCCACTAACGGATGGCCCACATACTCCACATCCCAGTTCCATTTGTTTTTGAAATAATCTTTTTCAAACGGAAGGATAACAATCATTTTACTGATGTTTTGTTTCATCTTCCTCACCCGGTTTTCTTTCCAGGCCCAGACCTGCGGCGAGATATAATAAATGACACGATATCCTTTTTGCTTTGCCCATTCGGCGATACGAAGATTAAAACCGGGATAATCGATCAGGATCAGGCTATCCGGTTGAAATTGTTCAATATCTTTTTTACAAAATTTAAGATTGCGAAGGATGGTGAAGATGTTTTTAATTACTTCCCAAAAACCCATAAAAGCAAGATCACGGTAATGTTTCACCAGGTCACCCCCGGCTTGTTGCATTTTATCGCCGCCCCAGCAACGAATGACCGCTGAAGCATCCAGTTTTTTTAATTCTTTGATAAGATTACTGCCATGCAGGTCCCCGCTGGCTTCACCGGCTATGATATAATATTTCATTGCGGGACGCAAAATACATTAATTGCGGAATAAGAATATTAAGTGCAGTTCGTAACGCCTCAATTTGAGGTTATTAAACCACGGAGACACAAAGACACAAAGATTCACAGAGTTATTTCTCCGTGTAACACTGTGCCTCAGTGTATTCTAAGGTTCACAAACGGCCAAAATTAGTTTAGGCAGCTTGTAAATAGTTCTCTGAAAATGGTGTTTGTCGTTTAATAATAGCAAACATTCTATATAAGATCTTGTTTCGGACGATGTTAATAGTACTCATTTTTGA
>DASTIZ010000048.1:0-5295 GCA_035717045.1 Chitinophagaceae bacterium | reverse complement strand
TTATTTCGTGGTGCTGAGAACTTCAGTGAACCATTATATTCAGGCAGTAGGTTGGGAGAACGGCGCTAACCAGTATATACCAGGAGCGGCTTCTATCACCGACAGGTGGAACAACTATTACAATTTCCTTGCGCAGTATCGTGAACTTGAGAAAGTTTACAACGCGCTGACTCCTGAAAACCAGGCGCTGAACAGGATCTATATGATCGCAGCAACAGTATATTTCTACGATCATACGCAAAAAGTAGTTGATCTTCATGGCGACATTCCATGGTCGCAGGCAGGAAAGCTGAGCACTAACGGTGGTGACTATGCGAATTCATATCCCGCATATGATAAGGCAGAAGACATCTATACCAAAATGCTTGATGACCTGAAGGCGTTTGCCAGCGAGTTGAATACAATTGATGTTCCTTCCGGAATTCAGGCCGGATTCAAAACACAGGATGTGATCAACAAGGGCAATATGGAACTATGGAAGAAATATGTTAATTCTCTTCGCTTGAGGATGCTGACAAGGGTTTCCGGCTCTGCAGATTTTTCAGCAAGGGCTGAAAGTGAAATCGCCGAGATCGTTGGCAATCCGTCGCAATTCCCTCTCGTAAGCAATAACGATGAGAACATCATGATCAGGATCTTCGATCTTAACTCTCCACTCAATTCACAGGGATTCCAATCTGGATTGGAAGACTGGAACGGTAATATTGCGGGTAAAGCAATGATCGATCACATGAATACCAATGACGATCCAAGGCTCCCTGCTCTTTTTGAACCAGGTACTAATGCAGGAGGAGTGTATAATGGTCTTGATCCACTGTTACCAGGTTCAAACCAGGCTGCACAGATCGCAGGAGGTACTATGGCAATCTATAACAGGTCCACTATCAGCAGGAACGATTTCTTCCCCGGCATGCTTATCAATGCAGCAGAGGTTAATTTTTATCTCGCTGAATATTACCTGAAAGCGGGTAACGATGCTGCAGCAAAAACAGCCTATGAAACAGGTGTGCGCCAATCAACAGAGTTCTATTACTGGGTAAGAACGGTGAGCAATGATAATACTGCAGCTGCACTTGATCCCCTTGATCCGGCTGATGTTGATGCGTATTTAAGCAGCCCCGCAGTAAGCTGGGACGCTGCGGCAACTGCCGAAGCCAAACTTAAACTGATCAGCACAGAAAAATGGATTCATTACAATGTGATCCAGCCCCTTGAAAGCTGGGCAGAGATCAGAAGGCTCGATAACCTCGACTTTGAATTTGAAACCGATAATTCAAGCGGACAGCAACAGCCTCCTGCAAGATGGATCTATCCGGGCAGCGAACTCACTTACAATGCTGAAAATTATGCTGCGGTAAGTGGTTCTGACAATCTTAATACTAAACTGTTCTGGGACGTTCAGTAAAAACAGTCAAGACTTTTCTCATGGTGTAACTATTATGGCGCTCTCGAATAGAGGGCGCCCATAAGCATCCTGAAGAGTTTACAGTGTTCGTTATAGTCCCTGTTTTTTTGGTCAAAAGCTCCTTTAAGGAGCTTTTGGACTTTTAGCCCTGATGATCATTGCGTCTTGTGCTGGAGATCGTTACCCTTTAAATTCACTTTGCTGTATTTTATATTGCATAAGTCCGCTGATGGCCTCAACTCTCTTCCGCGCTTCAGCTACTCCTTCACCCTCAAATAATTCGTGAAGAGTGGAATAAAATAGAAGCTTCCATCTTTCAAACAATTCGGGCGTTAAAGGCGTGCGGCGGTGAAGGTCGATATGTTTCTGCATAGTGTTACCTCTGTAAGAGGCTGTATGCAGCAGCAATGTTTCCCAGAAATTAACCATTATTGGAATATGAACGTCCCACGAAAAGTATTCTGCATTGTTAAAGATTGGCGCGAGCAGATCATCCTGCTTTACCTTTTTGTAAAAACTGTTTACCAGCAATTCTATCGCCTCACGGGTATCCAACAACTGTTTTTGCATATTGCAAAGTTAGCTTCAAAAGCCGGGCGGTATGTTATAAAAGTTCAAAATCAAAAATTGCGTTCGTTGCGTCCCGGCCCAACCGGTTATGGTAAAACAGTGAATTTTTATCATCGAGCGTAATATCTATCCAACCATTTGCAGTTCTGCGAAATATTTTTACTGGCACATCAAAATGCAAATGGAATACGCTTTCCAATTGCATTGGCGTTCCCTTAACACACACCTCAAGAGGCCGGTCGGATATAAGGTTTACAAGATGCGTTGATCTATGCAATCTTGAATTAAATAAATCGCCGTCAATAGTTACAAAGCTTTTCGAATAAAACTCAATTTTCAAATAAGGGAAATTTTCCCGGAATTTTCGCTGGATATGCTCAACAGACGGTGTGTATGAAAAGAAAAAGGACATGGTATTTAATAACATTTGGTCATTCAGTACACAAATTTCTAAAATGAACCATCTGCATCACATGATTAGTGTACGGTAGGCATATGACCTTCGTCATAGGCCGGATTTTGGCCGTTAATACGGGATAACTCACTATTCGTCACCGGCTATGCAAAACCGGCCGGGTTTTCTTGATGGCGTTGAACCCAGTGAGCCGTTGAAGTGGTTAAAAAGCCTTGTCGGAATCAACTATTTCCACATAAGAGTTCATCAACCCCCATTTCGGCTTTATATGAGGTATTTAAAGCAATTTTTTAATACCCTTCTCACATTCAACCGCGGTAAAAATCAAAACCGAACCCGATAAGGATATCAGTAAATCGGAAAAAGACAACGGTTGGGTTTTCAGAAATTCATTAGCAACCGGGAGATAGATAACACATAGTTGTAATAAGAAAGTAAAGATCACTGCAACAAACATTGGAAGGTTACTGAATATGCCAACGCGGAAAATAAATTCCCGGCTACTTCTGATCGCATATACATGGCCGAGTTGTGCCATTGAAAGTGCGGTAAATACCATCGTTTGCCATTTTGGATTGTCAGCATTAATGGCCCATGCCTGTATACCCAGCGTTAATGCGGCCATCAATATGCCCACCCATATTATATGTATGCCCGTACCCTCAGAAAAAAGATTCTCGTCTTTTTTTCTCGGCGGCCTGTTCATAATATTTCTTTCTGCCTTCTCATACGAAAGGGCAAGACCTGGCAACCCATCAGTTATAAGGTTAATCCATAACAGGTGAATTGGCATAAGGGGAATAGGCAGGTTTACCAATGGAGCAAGAAAAATAGTCCATATTTCTGCGCCGTTGCAGGTCATGATGTACTTTACAAATTTCTTAATGTTGTCATAAATTCTCCTTCCTTCTTTCACAGCATTTACGATTGTGGCAAAATTGTCGTCCAGTAGGATCATATCAGCAGCCTCTTTGCTTACATCCGTTCCTGTAATGCCCATTGCTATCCCAATGTTTGCAGCCTTAAGCGCTGGCGCATCGTTTACACCGTCGCCTGTCATTGCAACGAAATGATTTTTCTTCTGCAAGCCCTTTACAATTTCTAATTTTTGCTGTGGAGATACTCTCGAGTAAATTTTGATGTGTTCCACCTTCGATTCGAACTCATCCTGTGGAAGATTCCGAAGCTCGTTGCCCGACACTCTTATATCGTTTTTCGATAGTAGGTTTATTTTGTCACCTATCGCTGCAGCTGTTTCCGGGTGATCGCCTGTGATCATTACAGGTTGGATACCGGCAGACTTGCATTCAAGTATGGCGGCTTTCACTTCTTCGCGCGGCGGATCCATAAGACCAACCAAACCCGCCAGTTTCAGCCTGCTTTCAATTTCATTTTCATTCACCGGTTCATTAAATGAAGGGATCAGCTTGTACCCATATGCAATTACCCGTAGCCCTTGCGAGGCAAATCCTTTGTTTCGGCCATAAATTTCATTTGTATCGTAACTATCTTCGAGATTTTTAGTAATGGCCTCGATCGCGCCTTTACTAATAACAAGAAATTTGTCTTCGTACATATGAATCGTTGTCATGCATTTCCTATCGGCATCAAAAGGTATTTCGCCTACCCTGGGATATTGGTTTACCACATCAAGCATGTCAGATGAATTACCATCCACGGCAAATTCCACGATCGCTATTTCCATCGAGTCGCCAAGTAATTTTCCGTCAGCCGAAGCAACCACATCATGATTCAAACACATAAGACCTTTTAGCAACGTTGTGTCGGGAAATATCTTTAAGGTTTGGTATTCATATGTCTGCAGTACTTTCATTTCATTCCTCGTAAGCGTACCCGTTTTATCCGTACAGATGTAGGTTACGGAGCCAAGGGTTTCTACCGCCGGCAGCTTTCGGACCAACGCATTTTTCTTTACCAATCGTTTTGCTCCCTGGGCAAGCGCGATTGTAATGAGCGCCGGAAGGGCCTCAGGTATTGCAGCGACTGCGAGCGAAATGGCTACAAGCAGCATATTAAATGGCTCTTCGCCGCGCAGCAACCCTACTACGAATAATAAAATGCAGATGGCTATTATTAAATAAGACAGTTTCTTACCGAAGTCCTCCATCTTCAACTGCAGAGGCGTCAATGATTTTTTCTCTCGCAGCATGCTGGCTATTTTGCCAATCTCGGTATTCATACCGGTTTCAATCGCCACTGCCAAACCCCGGCCATTTGTAACCTTTGTACCCTTATAAGCCATATTGATCCGATCTCCCAGTTCTGTTGCATCTGAGTCTATCGTCTTTGTGCTTTTATCTATTGCCATTGATTCACCTGTTAGTACCGACTCGTCTACACGCATGGAGTGTGATTCAATTATGCGGGTATCTGCGGGGACTATCATTCCCGATTCCAAAACAATAATATCACCGGGTACTAAATCTGTTGAGTCGATAATTTTTTCCTGCCCTTCCCTTATGACGCGGCTCGTAGGAGCAGCCATTTGCTTCAGGGCATTCATTGCCTTTTCGGCTCTGTACTCCTGAATAAACCCGATAATTGCATTAAGGAAAACGATCATTAATATTATTATTGTATCGCTGCTCTCGCCAACAATGCCGGAAATTACCGCGGCAATTATCAGTACCATGATCATAAAACTCTTGAACTGATTCAGGAATTGGATAAATACGGGAGTACCTTTTACTTCGTCAAGCTCATTTTTACCGTGTTTCTTTCTGGCAATAATTACAGCTTCAGCGTTCAGTCCATTGTAGGAGCTGCCCGTTAGATGAAGAACTTTGTCAATATCAATTTTATGCCAGTCCATTATTTCTCTTTGCGGTAGTAAAAAGTAAATAGGCTAAGAACAATTCTAATAAGGATGTAGGCCGTCCATCTT
>DASTIZ010000047.1:0-5530 GCA_035717045.1 Chitinophagaceae bacterium | reverse complement strand
TAAATGGCCCGGCTGTATTAGTCACCGTAACAACAACATCGGTAAACGCGGTTTGTCCAATTGTTGAACCCGCGACATAAGGATGATTATCTCTTACGGTTACTCTGAAATTCAGTGTTCTTGAAACGGAACTCAGTGCTTCAATATTTGCACCTGCATCGCCTCCCGGCAAAGGACCCGTTACATTCGCCCCGGCTAGTATTGTTGATAATCTTGGAAACAGTCTTGTTCCCGATGGGGTTGCCGGAAATGATAACCAGTTCGGGCCTGTCGACTTGGTTGGTGAAGCAACGCTACCCGATCCTGTTGTGGTCGAATTGTCGTTTTGTTCCCAGCAATAAGTTAATGGGTCATTCTCCTGGTCCGTTGCTGCAGCAGTTAAAGCAAAGGGCGTACTGATCGGGATGATATAATTGTTCACCGACGCAAGAACCGGCGCATGGTTGGCTGACATAACAACCGTTACCGGGCAGGTTTTGTTGGCTATGTTTGCCTGTATCTGCGCAATACTTGCTTCATGAAATATATCGATGGAATGTGGTGCTACATCCTGCGATGTAATCCCGGCATAACCCATAATAGTGATACCCGAACCAACCTCTTTATTTACCCCCGTTCCTTCCAATGACATTGAGAAAGTATGATTGGCACCTAACTGGTGACCGACTTCATGCGCTACATAATCGATATCAAAATTATCGCCCTGGGGAATTCCGTCAGCTGGTGATGTGATGCCCCGGCCTTTTGAACCATTAACACATACGCACCCGATACACCCTGCATTACCGCCGCCACCTGATGCACCAAACATATGACCAATATCATAATTGGCTTCACCGATAACATTTGTCAATGTTGTTTGCAACTGATTATTCCAGCTTGACATATTTGTTGAATAAGGATCAGTGGCAGGGTTGTAATAAATAACATCTGTTGTTTGAGGAATCAGGTTCAGGTGCAGAGCCAGGTCTTTTTCATACACACCATTACAACGTGTAAGCGTTGCATTAAATGCCGCGAGTACTAAGTTTACCTGTGAAGAACTTGTTGCTCCAAACCAGTTTGAATACTCTGCATTACAGGATTGAGCAAGACGCAATGTTTTTAGTGTACCGCTTGAACTTCCCGTTGCCAGTAGTTCGGGATTTAGAGATGAATTTATGTTATTACTTATTTGTCTGTCTTCTGTGCTGCAGGTCCATGGCAATTGTCCTTTATCTCTGTGAGAATTATAAACCGAGTAAACCCTGTGATCCTGTGAATAGGGTTCAATGAATTCATTCGCTTTATCGGTCCTGAATACCATGGTTTGAATTCCCTGCGGAGATATGCTGAGCTTAACTGTCGCAAACTTATCCGTAATACCTATGCCTGAGAAAGCTCTTATTTCAGGAAACTTTGCCTGCAGTGCAGGATCAAAATTTGAAGCCTCGAAAACTTCGAATTGTTCAAAATTGCCAGCCGCATTTGGTAAGGTGATTATCGTTGATCGCTTTTCCTGTGCATCAACTATCGAAAACAAGACTTGTCTTAATGGAGCTGCATGTAAATTGAATAATTTGAATTCTTTAGGGTAAGTGGCTCTTCCAACTGCTTTGTCAGTTAAAATTGCAGATCTGTTTTCATTGTTTGCGGACCAATAATCCACTTGTGAAAACGCCCCTGTTGTAATCATTACTGCCAGTAAGGTCAGTGCAGGTACTTTTCTCATAAAACAATTTTGTTTTGTCCGAAGGGCACTTCGGTGTGTGAAATAATAAAGCCTCTAAAAATAAGGAGAAAGTTAAATTTATTTAACAGTTGTTAGGATTTTATTGAAAGTTTGCCGGAATCAAAAAATCGTGTTTATACGTTGAAACCCTATTTTTCAACCAGGTTTTCGTCGATAAGGTAAGCAGCCACTTCGTTAATAACAGAATTACCATTCGAGTCTTTCAGGTAAATTAAAACTTTATCCACATTCACCGCAGGAAATGTAATAATTCTTTTTCTTCCAACAGTTGTTACTTGAATATCCCGAATTCCTGTATTACCATGAACCAGAGCAATTTCCATTTTTTTTGTTTTCTGACCACCCATTAATGCTTCCTGAAGAACCAGACAATTAATCCTTGTCGTCGATTTGAATTCCATTTTAAGATTGGGGGGACTGTCTGGTTCTTTTGGCACCTTGGTAGTTATAAAGGTGCCCTCCCTTCCGTCTGTTATTAATTTTGTTAGGCCCTTTCTGAAATTGTTGTAAGTAATCACCGTGGAGCCCTTCAATAGGTTTTTTGCAAAACTCTCGTCTCTTAATTTTTTGAAACCAATTAAAGAAATAGAATCTTTCCCATGAATCAAGCCTCTCCTGTCTGGCGGTACATTCAATAATAAATTTGCACCTCTGCCAACAGATTTTAGATACAGGTCGAATAAAACGTCAGGCGATTTTACTTTGTCATCTTCATTAGCATGATAAAACCAACCAGGACGAATGCTTACATCACATTCAGCGGGTATCCACGCTTTACCTTTTTCATTGCCACTGTTAAGAATCTCCACGGGCGGTGCACCGATTCCGGGCGTAAATCCCACCGTATCCAGATAATTCCAGTTCGTTTTTCCTGCAATTCCTTTTTCGTTTCCCACCCATCTTACATGCGGTCCCACATCACTAAACACCACCGTATTAGGAGAAAGAGTTTTTACTGTTTTTTTAAACCGGTCCCAATCATACACTTGCTTTTTTCCATTCGGGCCCTCACCATTGGCTCCATCCCACCACAATTCCCAAATGGGTCCATAGTTGGTAAAGATTTCTTTCATCATGTTTACAAACACATCATTGTATTCGGGTGTTCCATATTTTGGATGATTGCGATCCCAGGGAGAAATGTAGACGCCGAATTTCAATCCATATTGTTTACATGCTTGCGACAATTCTTTTAAAACATCTCCTTGCCCATTCTTCCATTTGCTCTCCCGAACAGTATGTTTTGAATATTTACTTGGCCATAAACAAAATCCATCATGATGTTTCGCAGTAATAATAATGGCTTTTGCCCCTGCGGCTTTAGCGATCCGGCACCATTGTTTACAATCGAGTTGTGTAGGGTTAAAAATATCAGCCCGCTCGTCTCCATGCCCCCATTCTTTATCGGTAAACGTGTTTGGACCAAAATGCATAAACAAATAAAACTCCATGTCATGCCAGGCAAGCTGCGCTTTTGTTGGTAAAGGCAAGTTTACCTGTGCATTTAATAAGACATTACTCCATAAAAAAAACGGCAATACTAACGATCTCATACATGACTTATTTATAATAGTGCCCGGTCAAGATGTGTGTAGCCACCATCAACATGGATTAGTTGCCCGGTAGTATGACTTGACCTTTCCGAAAGAAGAAAAACCACCATATCGGCTATTTCCTTTGCCGTTGTCATTCTCTTTCCCAAAGGGATCTTATCATTGATCTTTTTCAATGTCTCTTCCGGATCCGGTAAGGTTTTTATCCATTTATCATATAAAGGGGTATAACATTCCGCCACGATCACAGCATTCACCCTGATCCCATATTTCAATAATTCAACCGCCCATTCCCTTGTCAACGCATTTCTTCCACCATTGGCCGCTGCATAAGCGGATGTATTGCCCTGACCTGTTTCGGCTACTTTACTCCCAATATTGACAATTGAACCTTTGCTTGTTATAAGTTCGGGTAATGCATAATGAACGACCAGGTAATAATGAATAAGATTTTTGTGCAACGAGGCCACAAACCCCTCATAATTCCCTTTTTCCAATCCTACTCCATCGTTTACTCCTGCGTTATTTACGACACCATTGATCCTTCCAAATTTTTCAATAGTTTCTCTTACTGCTTTTTCACATTCTTCCGGATGGGTAAGTTCAGCAGTAATTCCAAAACCTGTTCCAATTTCCCTGATGATGGCGTCATTATCATCCGCATTTCTTCCAACTACTACGGGAATTGCGCCTTCACTCGCCAATGATTTTGTGATGCCAGCTCCAATTCCTTTTGCACCGCCGGTTACAATAATGACTTTGTCTTTTAAACTCAGATCCATATTTTAATTATTAGTCACTGATGCACAGAATCACAACGATTCAGTGTTTCAGTGCCCCAGTGGCATTTTATAGATTATAGAATTCAATTGCGTTATCACCAAGAACTTTTAAACGGTCTTCTTCCACAAAGTTCTCCATATATTTTTCCAATAAGCTTTTCCATTGTACATAAATCCCGGAAAGTAACATCACCGGCCAGTCGCTTCCAAACATCAATCGCCCTGTACCAAATGCTTCAAAAACCACATCAAGATAAGGATAAAAATCACCGGGGCTCCATTGCTTCCATTTTGTTTCCGTCAACAATCCTGAAAGCTTACAGTAAACGTTCGGATGTTTTGCCATTTCTTTCATCAGCACTTTCCACTCATTAATATTCTTTTTGCCAATATCTGGTTTTGCACAATGATCAATAACAAACTTCTGATCGGGAAATTTTGAAACAAATTCTATGGCGGCTTTTAACTGATAATGATAGATCAAAATATCATACGTCCAATTGTAAGCACCCAATGTCCTGATACCATTATGAAAATCGTCTCTTAACAAGAAGTCATCCGGTTCAGATTGCACAATATGCCGCCAGCCTTTGATGACAGGATATTGCGAAAAAAACTGAAGTCTTTCTTCCAGGTTTTTATTCAAAAGATCAACCCATCCTATTACTCCCTTAATTTCATGATGAGTTTTGGAAAGCTCTACTAAAAAATGTGTCTCGTATTCACTTTGACTTGCCTGCACAGCAACACATCCATCAACATCATTTCTTCTCAATGTCGGAATCAAGTGAGCAGGGACATAATCCTGCTTGAGTATCTTCATATCATTCGTGATCCAGGCATCTCTTATTTTGTCGTATTTCCAAAAATGGACGTGTGAATCGATAATCATAGTTGGCTGATTGCTCGTTACTGGTCACCGCTAACGGGTAACTCAAATATTTTTTGCATCAAAATCCATTTTTCCCCTGGTTTGGCCCAGGGCAAGGCTTGTTGAAATTTCCACATCAGCTTCTCCCATTCCTGAACTTTCAGATCTGCGTTGTCCATTTGTGCTTTTCTCTCAAAACTAAAATCGTCATCAGCTTCAATGATCATGCACATCCTGTTACCTGTCCGATAAATATCCAAAACATTTATCCCCGATTTTTTAATGCTTTCAATTATTTCGGGCCAAACATTTTTATGATAAGCTTCATATTCAGCAATCAGGTTAATATCCTCTTTCAGATCCAGTGCAAGACAATATTTTTTCATTTTTTCAAACTTGTAAGCTGCTATAAGGTACGGCAACCTGTCTGCTACTTCCTAATCCATGAATTGCCAATTCGATCACATCACCTGGTTTTATATAAACAGGTTCCGGCTTTTGCCCCAGGCCAACACCAGCCGGTGTTCCGGTTGAAATCACATCTCCCGGTAATAAGGTCATGAACTGGCTGAGATAGGAAACGAGATACGGA
>DASTIZ010000046.1:0-4628 GCA_035717045.1 Chitinophagaceae bacterium | reverse complement strand
ATTTTTCTTGATTGTATAGGCATAGTTACCACCAACACTCAGGTCAAGTGAAATGGTGTAGTTGCCAGCCGCGGTAATATTCAGGTTTGATCCGTCATATTCCGGTTTAAAATCACCATTGTTATCCCCAAAGTTTATTGTCCACCCATCGTTGGCTCTGAATTTAAATTCACCGGCGGGCATATCTCTCGTAACGCTCCATACACCGGTAGAAGCGTTGAATGTAAGGGGTACACTGCTGCCCCATCCATTAAATGCGCCAATGATTCCCCATGTATTTATTTTATCATAACTCCAGGTGAGATTGGTTGTATTTGCCCGGATCCGGTAATAGCCTGCTAACCCCGCTCCACCTGACGGTAACTTAAGATTACTTCCGCCATTGGACGTTAGAGCGCCACCTCCTGTATTCGGATTTGTATAATTGCTTCCGGCATCCCCATGATCCCCCATCGGCCAATCATTTCCTTTTACCATTTTAAATTCAGGGGTGGTCGCATTGAAAATTATATATCCTTCAAAGCCGTTGTAGCCACCGTTGTTTTGCCTAACTATTTGTGGCGCTGATCCAGGGCTCCAACCCTGGAAATTACCGGCGAGATTCAGTGCATTTGGAAATGAATACGTGATAAGATCACGGTATGCAGTTGCCGTTATCGTGACTACGTTTGAATAAGACGCTGGTGCGGCGGCAGCAACAGTTGCTTTTACTCTTACTTCTACAGGAGTGGCAGTCCCGTAATTAATGATCTTTAAAAGCTCCCTGTTGAAGTCAACTACCTTGAATGTTTTCTCCAATGGGGAAACACTGCTTAATCCCACTTCAGTGGTGGATGCGCTGGCGAAACTTGTTCCACCCTTTGCTATTTGCAATACATAGGTCACTGCGGCATCAAAACCAAAAGTAGCGGGGCTGTACGTGAATTTTACCGCGTCATTATTTGCATTTGCCTGCTGTAATACCAGGGTCGTATTATTGGCCTGCAGTGCCGGAGCGTCACCTACATTCAACACCGTTTTTACTTCATCCTTTTCACAGGATGAAAGGATAATGGCGGCAACTCCCATCATCAGTATTCTGGTTAACCATGTTCTCATAATATTTTTATTTAGGTTGGTGATCCCGCCCGGTTGGCATCGGAACGGGATTGATTTTTATTTTAGTACCCGGAATTTTGAACAAGATTAGGGTTCGCGGCAATGTCTGTAGATGGAATTGGATATAATGTTCGGTGACTTCCTACACCAACTCCACTTGCCACACCACCTTTCCATGGCCATACATAAGCACTACCGGTATAGTATCCGGCAAAACCCGGATATTTTTCAAAACGGATGAGGTCCTGTCGACGATGCGCCTCCCAATTTAATTCTCTTGCTCTTTCCTTTAAAAGAAAGTCAAAAGTGACATCGGTGGCTGTAATGTTCCCTGTAGTATTCCCGTAAGCTCTTTGCCGTAATGCATTGATATAAGTCACTGCATTTGCTTTATCGGCATTGGTTGCCAGCACACATTCAGCATACATTAAATAAACATCAGCTAAGCGGAATAATGGAAAATCAGTGTCGGGAAAATTACCATCGGGATCCGACCCTTTAGCACCGGTCGAGGTGAGATTTTTATACTTGGTGATAGGGTAACCATCAGTAAAGGTTGAAAGATCAACAATCTCCAGGTTCTGCCCGCTTGTATGGAACATACCCCTTGAATCCGGAACGCCGGTAGTAGTGGGGAAAAGATTTACGATCGCTTTTGTAGTGCGCAAACCACTCCAGCCACCATTGATACCCCACAAGGCAGGATTCATATTGCCGCCAACAGGAGCGTGCACAAGATAAGTCATAGCCCCCCATGATTTGGTACGAAGACCATCAAATGATACAGTAAAGATCATTTCCGGGGAGGTGTTATTATCAGCAAGGAAATTTAGCCTGTATTGTGAGGCCAGCGTGTAGCCGGCGTTGATGATCTTATTGCAATAAGTAATGCAATCGCTATGTCTTGCTGTGCCAGTATAAACTGCAGCATTGAGATAAAGCTTTGCCAGCAGCATCCAAACGGCGGCCTGGTCAGCTCTGCCATATTCATTTTGTCTTGCTGGTGTCAGCAATGTTTCCAATGATTTTAATTCTGTCTCAATCCAGCTAAACAGGTTTGCCCTGGTGATCTGTGATGGAAAGAATGTTCCAATTGGATCTGTTTCTAAAACAAAAGGAACATTACCAAACATATCAAGGGCATGATAGTAACTTAGTGCTCTTAAAAATCTTGCTTCGTTACGGTATTTTATGGCTTCAGTAAGATTCCCGCCTGTTATTTTGCGATCTGCTAATTTACCGTCGGTTGTTTCTCTTAAAAACTCATTAACCAGTGAGACCTGGTAAAATATCCTGTCATACATCATACGAATGAACTCATTTGCCTGGGTCCACGTCATGTTGTGCAGGTCTTTAATCGTACCGTCATTCCAGCCGATCACCGCTTCATCAGATGCCAACTCCTGCAATTGCCAGTATTGACGCAGATAACTTGAGAAACCTTCATCAAGTCCAAAAATATCGGGACGGCCGCTTGGACCTTGTTGACCACTCACGGCAAGTCCTGCATATAATTTGGCAAGGATTGATTTGTAATTTGTGAAATTATCATATACTGTGGCTGAGGTCACATCATAGAATGGCTCGCGGTCAAGTGTTTTTGTGCAACCGGTAATAAACAAGACCAGCGTTACTAACGAAATTGCTTTAACGAATCTATTTTTCATAAATCAGTTTTTTAAAGATCAGAAATCAAGATTAAAACCAAGAGAATAGGTACGTGGTCTTGGATAGAAATTATTATCGATACCGCTTGGTATTTCCGGGTCAAGTCCTGTATAGTTAGTGATCACAAACACATTCTGCACATTCGCTGAAAGACGCAAAGTCGTGTTCTTACCGATCCTGCCTACATTGTATCCAAGATTCACATTATCCAGCCTCACAAATGATGCATTCTCGATGTAATAATCTGACCAAAGTCTGGGCACGGTAAATTCTGTCTCCAATACATTTCTTGACACATTCCCCAGGTAATTAGGGAAACCAAAGTTTTGGTAGGTACCATTATTTGAATGGAAGTTGTTGTACATATAATTTCCAATACTTGCCCTTGCCGCAAAACTCATTGTCCATTTTTTATACCCGAACTGCGAACCCAGGCCCATGAAGTAATCGGGCTGTGGATTCTTATAGCGATACTTGTCGTTATCGTTTGAGGCACCATCCTTGTTGAGGTCAACATATAAGCCTTCAATTGGTTTATCGTTTTGATCATACACCTGTTTATAAACAAAGAATGTGCTTGGCGCATATCCGACTGTATGGATCTGGATCGTGTTGCCAACACCTCCGCCTATACCTCCGACGAGCAATCCTACAGCCGTATTGTCTTTTACCTTACTCAGATTTGTGATCTCACGGGTATTGTAAGTAAAGTTGAAATTCATGTCCCATGAAAAATCATTATTGCGAACCGGGCTTGCATTTATTGTGAATTCAATCCCCTTGTTCTGCATATTCCCGACATTGGTAAGGATCTGGTTCGTCAGATTGGAACCAGCAGGAACCGACACAACAGACAAAAGGTCCTCGGTTTCTTTGTAGTATACATCCACACTGAAATTGATCCGTCCCTGCAGCAATCCCACATCAAGACCTGCATTGTATGTTGAAGTAGTTTCCCATTGCAGGTTTTCATCATATCCTTCTGGTCGAAGTAGCAAATAGAAGTTACTGCCGAATTGATACATTCCGCTGCTGTCGCTTAACGTATACCTGGCCAGGTAGGGGTAATCCTGGCCTACATCCTGCTGCCCCGTAATTCCCCAGCCCAATCTTAATTTCAGGTCGGAAAAAGTTCTTGAGTCCATCATAAACGATTCCCGGCTGATTCTCCAGGCAAATGCCGCTGACGGGAACAAGCCCCAGCGATTGTCGGGTGCAAACCTGGAAGAACCATCTCGTCTTATAGTTGCCGTTATCAGGTAACGATCATCATATGCATAATTCACCCTGCCAAACATTGAAAGTAAAGTATGTTGAGTTTTGAAATCAGCCGTTGCAGGAATTATACTTGTTCCATTTATAACCGGGTAGCTTGGAGAATAGGTGGTCCAGTCCTGCCAGCCATAGCCTGCTGTTGCATCGATACGATGTTTGGTAAACATCTTCGTATAGTTCAGATAAAAGTCTGAAAGATAGTTCCATCTTTTTTGCATATACCTGCTTTTACTCCCGCCAACAGTATAAACTGATGCTGCCGTCGGCAACGTTCTTGAAGATCCTGATCCTTTTGAAACGTCATAACCAAGATTGAGGTTGGCTTTTAGTTCAGGAAGGAAATGAAATTTGTATTCAAACTGAACATTACCAATGCTGCGGTATGTGTTGCCGACGTTTCTATTTTGTTGCAAAAGACTTACCGGGTTTTTTGAAGCAAGGGTATTGGGTAAGTTATTTAATTCCCACTCCCAATAACCACCGTATTTGGATTTGGTTGGATCATATACAGGCTGAGTAGGATCAAAGAATACAGCAGAACCGATTGCCCCCGTGTTGGCAAAATAACTGCGGGTAACAGAGTTCTT
>DASTIZ010000045.1:0-5658 GCA_035717045.1 Chitinophagaceae bacterium | reverse complement strand
CGCCAAAGAATTCGGAACTCCTGTTTATGTTTACCATGCCGAAAGAATCAAAGAGCAATACGAGAAATTATTGAGTGCATTTAACGGTATTGATACAAAATTCTTTTATGCAGCAAAGGCGTTAACCAATATCAATATTCTCAAATACATCCTTTCTATTGGTTGTAATATCGACTGCAGCTCGGTGAACGAAGTGAAGCTGGCGCTTAAAGCCGGCTTTGAACCCAAAAACATTCTTTATACTTCCAACAACATTGCCTTTGAAGAAATTGAAGAAGCCGGGAATATTGGTGTCCATATTAATATCGACAGCATTTCGAACCTCAAGAAATTTGGAAAGAAGTTTGGTCATAGTTATCCGGTAGGTATCCGGATCCGTCCGAATATTATGGCAGGTGGTTACCTGAAGATTTCAACCGGCCATGCCGACAGTAAATTCGGAGTGCCCCTGGAAAGTATCCAAGAAGTTCGTGATGTTGTAAAAGAAAACAATGTGCATATCCGCACATTGCATATTCATACCGGAAGCGAGATAAAAGATGTAGAGGTGTTTGCAAAAGGTATTGAAGTATTGTTTGAAATGGCCCCGTATTTCCCCGAGCTTGAAGTGCTTGATCTTGGCGGTGGGTTCAAGGTGCCATACAGGCCTGGTGACGAAGGGACCGATATTGGTTTACTTGGGAAAAAAGTAAAAGAGGAATTCGATTGGTATGAAAAAAAATACAATCGTCATTTGCAGGTTTGGTTTGAACCCGGTAAGTATCTTGTAAGTGAAGCCGGGTATTTTATTACTACCGTGAATGTTGTCAAAAATGGGGGCAACAGGATCTTCGCTGGCGTCAATAGTGGTCTCAATCATTTCATCCGTCCAATGTTTTACGGCGCTTATCATGAAATAGAAAATATTTCAAATCCCAACGGCCCCATGAAAAATTATAATGTTGTCGGCAATATTTGCGAGACCGACAATTTTGCTGAGGATAGACAGCTACCCGAAATTCATGAAGGCGATCTGCTCGTCTTCAAAAATGCAGGTGCTTATGGTTTTGAAATGTCATCACATTATAATTCAAGATTTAAACCTGTCGAAGTATTGGTGAAAGAAGGTAAGCACCACCTGATCCGCAAGCGGGATGAAATGGATGATCTTCTGAAAAACCAGGTGGAGGTACTCTGATAATTCCACCAGATCACGTTGGCAGGAAGTCAAGGTATCTTCGCTGATGATGATTTCAGGAAAATAATGATTAGGTAAACTCAACAGAATGGAGTCCAACTTCAGGTTATTTGTATCACAAATGGCAAGTCCATTTAAATTCAGGCTATTCCTGTTTTCAAAATTACCGAGCGCATATTTTGCCGGTGTAAGAATAAAAAGCATTGATGAAAATAAATGCGAAGTAACTGTCCCGTTCAAATGGTTTTCTCAAAATCCTTTTCGTAGCACTTATTTTGCTTGTTTAAGTATGGCAGCAGAGATGAGCACCGGTGCGCTGGCATTAGGTCATTTGTATAAGAGAAAACCTGCGGTAAGCATGCTGGTTGTAAAAACAGAAGGAGAGTATTACAAAAAAGCGGTTGATACTACTACATTTCTTTGTGAGGCAGGGCACGAAATAAAAAAAACCATCGAAGATGCGATGGCCACAGGCGAAGCAAGAACAGTAAGGGCAAGATCCATCGGCAGGAATAAAGCGGGTGATTTAGTTGCTGAATTTTATATTACATGGTCATTCAGGGCTAAGAGGTAAAATGAGATAAAGAGGGGTAACTTAGATTCATTTATTCAATAAATAAAAGACTCCCTGGGCGGAAAGTTTTATAGTTCCGCATTAGGGTGCGGAGGGGGACATGAAAATAGCATTTCACGGAGCGGCACGATGTGTAACAGGAAGCAAGCATGTGATCACTTTAAAGAATGGTAAAAAGTTATTATTGGATTGTGGCATGTTCCAGGGCATGGGAAAAGATACCAATGCGTTGAATCGTCATTTTGGTTTTGATCCTCTGAGCATTGATGCGATGATCCTTTCGCATGCGCATATCGATCATAGCGGACTTATTCCCAAATTGACAAAGGAGGGTTTTGCCGGTCCTATATTCTGCACACCAGCAACAAAAGAACTCACTTCCGTTCTTCTTGAAGACTCGGCCGAGATACAGGAAGATGATATCAAATATGAGAATAAGCGAAGGGCTGCTGCGGGTCAACCCTACCTTACCCCGCTTTACACAATTGAAGATGCAAAAAAGGCTCAGGAACATTTTACAACAGTCGGTTATAATACCTGGTTTGATGTGATAGAACATGTACAGGCAATGTTTACCGATGCCGGTCATATTATTGGCAGCACTTGCGTTCACTTGCGGGTAAAAGAAGACGGAGCGGAGCGAACACTCACATTCAGCGCTGATGTAGGCCGGTATCGTGATATAATTTTAAGGTCGCCGGAAGTTTTTCCACAGGCGGATTTTATTTTGCTGGAATCCACTTATGGCAACAGTTTGCACGAAGAACACGTGACAACAGTTGATCAAATACTCCATTGGGTTGAAAAAGCATGTCTTCAAAAAAAAGGGAAACTTATCATGCCTGCCTTTAGTGTAGGCAGAACGCAGGAGATACTATATGCGCTTAATCAGCTTGAGCTAGAAAACAGGTTGCCTGATCTTGATTATTTTGTTGACAGTCCATTGAGCATTCGCGCCACAGAGATCATAAAAAGTTATCCGCAATATTTCAATAAACGGATTCAGCATGTCCTGCAAACCGATAATGATCCTTTCAACTTTAAAGGCTTAAAATTTATAAGAACAGTTGAGGAATCAAAACTGCTCAACTTCCGAAACGAACCCTGTGTTATTATATCAGCGAGTGGAATGGCGGAAGCCGGAAGAGTAAAACATCATATCAGTAACAATATTGAAAACAGTCGTAACACTATTTTACTCACGGGGTATTGCGAGCCTAACTCGTTGGGTGGTCGCCTGATCCGTGGTGCCAAAGAGGTAGGAATTTTTGGCGTTCAACATGAAGTGAATGCCGAAGTGTCATCCATTCACAGTATGAGTGCACACGGTGATTATGAAGATCTTTGCCAGTGGCTGGCCTGCCAGGACGCACGACAGGTGAAGAAGCTTTTCCTGGTGCACGGCGAATACGAGGTGCAACAGGATTTCAAATCTCGTTTAGTTAGAAAGGGTTATGATGATGTCGAGATCCCTGAATTACACATGGAAATCGGTTTGACATAACCATTACAATTCCGCAGGGGGTTATTTTTTGAATATCTTCTGGATTTTTTCACAACTTATTAGTAAACGAGGGGTCGATAATTGCGTTTATAGTCTGAGCAAAAAACAAAGCTTATACTATGAACAAAATAAATCTAAAAGCAGCAATTGTGGCGGTGTTGGGCATTGTGATACTTGCCGGCTGTGCAAGCTCCGCTCACATTGAAAAGGACGAATCCGTGAACTTTAGTAAGTATAAAACATTTACATGGTTGCATGGTGAAAATGGCAAGTTGGAAAACCAGAGCGATCTTGTTGAGACAAAGATCAGGGACGCCGTAACAAAAGAGTTTGAAAAGATTGGCTGGAGAGAATCAAAGACAAGGCCCGATGTGATCCTTGATTATGATGTGTTGGTTGAAAGATCAAGCAGGAATGAAAGAGACCCTGTGTATTCTCAACCATACACCAGGCTGGTGTATAATCCATACACAAGACGGTACGCGACGATTTACTATCCTTCACAATTCCTGGGTTATGAGTCGTATGAAAAAGTGATCAAGGAAGGAACGATAACCGTTACGATGATCGATGCAAGAACAGATAAGACTGTTTGGCAAGGTTGGACAACGGGTGAAGTAAATAGTAAGAATCTTACAAATAAAGAAATTCAAAAAGCAGTAGCCAGCATCTTTAAAAAGGCAGAGTTGGCAAAGCGATAATTTATATCCATGAAGGACGGTTTTGAACTCAACCCCGACCCGTAGCGTCGGGGTTTTTCTTTAAAAATGTTTTTGTCATGAGATGGTTGGAACTTATCTTTGCCCCCCTCAAAAGAGGCCCGTTCGTCTAAGGGCTAGGACACCACCCTTTCACGGTGGTGATACGAGTTCGAATCTCGTACGGGCTACCTGATGGGACTTTTCAACAAAAAATTGCGAAGTCCCATTTTTATTTCCTCCCAAGCCTTGCTGGTGGCGCGACATATCAAAAATGTCAAGAGTGAGCAATCCTGGCAATCAGGAATTTCTTTCAGCTTTTTTTGGGGGGTAGTTAATGCGGCTTATTCCTGGCCATTATTTTTTACCTTATATTTTCCCTTACTCTTTCTTATTCTGCAGGCTACCACTTTATATTCGGGGCACATCGCTTCGGAGTCGCTGATGCCGGATGTGATATTATTTAACATGATCTCAGGAAAATGAAATGTGCTGCTGAGTATTCCCGGCTTTACTTCATCGGTGATTTTCGCCTTGATATCCACTTTGCCTCTTGCTGATTCCACGCAAACCATTTCACCGTCTTTGATCAGGTGTTTGCGGGCGTCTTCTTCATTGATCAGTAAAACATCTTCAGAAACTATATCTGCATTGCGGGTACGACGTGTCATAGCGCCGCAGTTATAATGTTCCAGTTCACGGTTGGTGGTGATGATATACGGATATTCTTTTCCATGCTGTACAATTTCATCTGTTTCTTTGAATGGATTAAATCCAAACTTTCCTCTTCCTCTTGCAAAGGTCTTTGTATGCAGGATTTCTGTGTCTGTTCCATCTTTCAGCACCGGCCATTGTTTACCATTATCGCCAAGCTCGTCCCATTTTACGCCGGCAAAGAACGGGACCACCTTTGAAATTTCTTCAAGCACCGTATCCGGATCATAATCGGGTTGTTTATATCCCATGCGGTTCATTATGTCAACAATGATCTGCCCGTCGCATTTTGTTCCTTCGATGGGTTCCACCACCTTGTTCACTCTTTGTATTCTTCGTTCTCCATTGGTGAATGTTCCGCTTTTCTCCAGGAAAGAAGCGCCGGGTAAAATTACCGTGGCAAGTTTAGCCGTCTCGGTCATAAATAATTCCTGCACGACAAACAACTCCAGGTTTTGCAAAGCTTTTACCACGTGATGTGTGTTCGGATCTGTCTGTGCCATATCTTCACCAATCACCCATATGGCTTTTAGTTTATTATTCAATGCAGCATCATACATCTGCGGAATTTTATAACCGGTATGCAACGGCAGTTTTGCATGATAGAACTCTTCATACATTTTATGGATCTCTGGGTTGGTCACATCTAAATAACCTGCACCCTGGTAAGGTTGGCATCCCATATCCGCTGCGCCCTGCACATTGTTTTGTCCACGCAATGGATTTACACCTACCCCCCGTCTTCCGATATTACCCGTTATCATCGCAAGATCAGCGAGCAGCATCACGGCATAAGTACCGTATGAATGTTCAGTAACACCGAGTCCATGAAACGACATGGCATTCGGCGCTGTTGCATAAGCAATTGCTGCTTCACGAACAAGATTGCGATCAACCCCGGTTACTTTTTCCAGCTCATCAATATTTAGCTGTAAAATATTTTGTTTAAACTCTTCATATCCTTCCGTGCGTGTAGCAATGAAATGGTTGT